>DATCLV010000731.1:0-5672 GCA_036563745.1 Acidimicrobiales bacterium
CACCAGCACCACCATCGAGGAGGGGCCCCCGAGCGAGCCGCCGCCCGACGACCTGGCGCCGGCGTTCCGCGAGACCGATCCGCGCGGGTAGCCGCCCGGGGCGCCGAGGGCGCCGGGCGCCACCGCGAGGGGTGGCGGAGCACAGCCTGTACCCTGTCCCGATCCCGCGTCAGCAGCCGGCTGGGGGTGCTGCGCTGAAGGACTTGACCGCGCGGTCAGTTGGACGGAAAGGTTTCGGGCCATGTCGCCGGAGCGGCCCCTCCGCATCGCACTTCTCGCCTACCGGGGCAAGCCGCACGTCGGCGGCCAGGGCGTCTACGTCCGCCACCTGTCGAAGGCCCTCGTCGACCTCGGCCACCACGTCGAGGTCCTGGGCGGCCAGCCCTACCCGGTCCTCGACGAGCGGGTCCCGCTGATCCAGCTGCCCAGCCTCGACATCTACAACGACCACTTCCCGATGCGGATGCCCGGCATCTGGGAGCTGAAGCACTGGCCCGACTTCGTCGAGGTCACGTCGTTCTCCGCCGGCCAGTTCCCCGAGCCGCTGGCGTTCAGCCTCCGGGCCTGGTCACACCTGCGGAAGCGCAAGGGCGAGTTCGACCTGGTCCACGACAACCAGTGCCTCGGCTACGGCCTGCTGGCCATCGAGCGCGAGGGCCTCCCGGTGCTGGCGACCATCCACCACCCGATCACCGTCGACCGGCGCCTCGAACTGGAGCACGCCGAGAGCTGGTACCGGAAGTTCTCGCTGGCCCGCTGGTACTCGTTCACCAGCATGCAGACCCGGGTGGCCCGCCGCCTCCAGCGGGTGGTCACGGTGTCGGAGAGCTCGTTCAACGACATCGTCGCCGACCACCAGGTCGACCCGGCCAAGATGGCGATCGTGCCCGTGGGCGTCGACGTCGACCTGTTCCGCCCGCTCCCCGACGTGCAGCCCGTCCCCGGCCGCCTGGTCACCACGGCCAGCGCCGACGTGACGATGAAGGGCCTCCGCTACCTGCTGGAGGCCCTGGCCAAGCTCCGCACCGAGCGCCCCGAGGCCCACCTGGTGGTGATCGGCCGCCGCAAGGAGGGCGGTCGCTCCGACGAGACGATCCGCCGCCTCGGCCTGGAGGACGCCGTCGAGTTCGTCTCCGGCGTGCCGGAGGAGCGGATCATCGAGCTCTACGCCGAGGCCCAGATGGCCGTGGTGCCGTCGCTGTACGAGGGCTTCTCGCTGCCGGCGATCGAGGCCATGTCGTGCGGCACGCCGCTCATCGCCACCTCCGGCGGAGCCTTGCCCGAGGTGGTCGGCAAGGACGGCGACACCGCCCTCGTCGTGCCGCCCGGCGACGCCGACGCCCTGGCGGCGAAGATCCGCTGGGCGTTCGACCAGGACGACCTGCGCGCCACGGTCGGCCGGCGGGGCCGCCAGCGGGTGGTCGACCAGTGGTCCTGGCGCCACACCGCCGAGCGGACCGTCGAGCAGTACCGCATCCGCCTCGACCAGGCGCACCGGAGCACCGCGAGCTGAGCCGATGCTGACCGTCGACTACGACCGCCTGGGCCTCACCGCGGGCGACCGCCTCCTCGACCTCGGCTGCGGGGCGGGCCGCCACGCCTTCGAGGCCCTCCGCCGGGGCGCCCGGGTGGTGGCCTTCGACTACGACGAAGGCGAGCTGAAGGACGTCGCCGCGATGGCCGCCGCCATGGGCGCCGACGGCCAGGTGCCCGCCGAGGGCCACGCCGCCTGCGTGCGGGGCGACGCCACGAGCCTCCCCTACCCCGACGCCTCCTTCGACCGGGTGATCGCCGCCGAGGTGCTGGAGCACATCACCGCCGACGAGGCCGCCCTCGCCGAGCTGGCCCGGGTGCTGCGGCCGGGCGGCACGATGGCGGTCACCGTGCCGGCGTGGCTGGCCGAGAAGCTGTGCTGGGCCCTGTCGGAGGAGTACCACGCCCCGTTCGTCGAAGGCGGGCACGTAAGGATCTACACCGAGTCGGGCCTGCGGTCGAAGCTCCGGAAGGCGGGCCTGCAGCCCCGCGGCTCGCACCACGCCCACGGCATCCACAGCCCCTACTGGTGGCTGCGCTGCGCCGTGGGCCCCACCAACGACGACCACGTGCTCGTGCGGAAGTACCACCAGGTGCTGGTGTGGGACATCGCCGGCACGCAGCCGTGGGCCCGGTTCACCCGGCTCGCCGACCGGCTCCTCAGCCCGGTCATCGGTAAGAGCATCGTCATCTACGCACGCAAGCCCCGCGCCGTGGAGGAGAGTGCCGCATGACGAGTTTCGTAGCGGGCGACCTCCAGGCGACCGCCGACGCGATCGCGGAGTGGCAGCTGCCGACGGGGATGATCCCCTGGTTCCCGGGCGGCCACGCCGATCCGTGGAACCACGTGGAGGCGGCGATGGCGCTGACCCTCGGGGGCCACGACGAGGCGGCCGAGCGGGCGTTCCAGTGGCTGGCCGACATCCAGCGACCCGACGGCGCCTGGCACCAGTACTACCTGGCCGACCGGGTGGAGCAGGACAAGCTCGACGCGAACGTGTGCGCGTTCGTCGCCACCGGCGTGTGGCACCGCTGGCTGTGCACCCGCGACCGGGCCTTCGCCGAGGCGATGTGGCCGGTGGTCGAGCGGGCGATGGACTTCGTGCTCGACCTGCAGACGCCGCGGGGCGAGATCCTCTGGGCCCGTCACGCCGACGGCACGCCGTGGTCGTTCGCCCTGCTCACCGGCTCGTCGTCGATGTGCCACTCGCTGCGGTGCGCGATCGCCCTGGCCGGCCTGCTGGGGCACGAGCGCCCCGACTGGGAGCTGTCGACCGCTCGCCTGGCCCACGTGATCCGTCACGACGAGGCCGAGGCCTTCGCGCCGAAGCACCGCTGGGCGATGGACTGGTACTACCCGGTGCTCACCGGTGTGATCACCGGCGAGGAGGGCCGGGCCCGCCTGGCCGCCCGCCACGACGCGTTCGTGCTGGAGGGCCGGGGCGTGCGCTGCGTCGCCGACCGCCCGTGGGTGACGGTCGCCGAGACCTGCGAGTACGCGATGGCGAACCTGGCGGTCGGCCGGGGCGACGCCGCCCGGGAGCTCTACGGGTGGGCGCAGCAGTTCCGGACCGACGACGGCCGCTACTGGACCGGGACCGTGTACCCCGACGAGAGCCGGTTCCCCGCCGACGAGCGGTCGACCTACACGGCGGCCGCGGTGGTGCTGTGCGGCGACGCGCTGGCGGGCGAGTCGGGCGGCGGGTCGCCGGCGAGCAGCCTGTTCACTCACCACGACGACGTGCTGCCGGCCCTGATCGCCGCCGACACCCCGGTCAGCGACCGCGACTAGCCGGGCGCCTCGGCGCCGGTCACGCGCCGGTCACGCGCCGGGAGGGTCGACGGCGACCGCCGACTCCTCCCGCAGGAGCCGGCGGCTGGCCACGTCGACCAGCACGCGGTCGCCCTCCACCTTCACGGCGTAGGTGGGCTGGCACCGCTCCTTCACCGCCTCCCAGCCGGTGCCCAGCTCGAAGGCCCACTGGTGGCCGGGGCACACCAGCTTCCCGTTGAGCACGACGCCCTTGTGGAGCTCACGCTCGCGGTGGATGCAGATGTTGTCGAAGGCGTGGACGGCGCCGTCGTGGACGAGGACCAGGATCTGGCCGTCGTCGTGCGGCAGCACCACCTTGCGCTTGCGGCGCAGCTCGTCGAAGGCGCCGACGTCCACCCAGGTCTCGCTCATCTCGCCCCTGCCTCGTCCCTCTGGCTCGTGCTCGTGCGTCCGTCGTCGTCGGTGGTCGGGTGCTCGGGCAGCGCTCAGTCGGTGTCGGCGGCCGACAGCCACTTCTCCCGGAGCTTGTCGGCGGCCCGGCCCTCGTGGAGCGCCTTCTGATCGGGGTCCCACGTGATGGCGATGTCGCCGCAGACGTAGGTCTGGCAGGCGAGGCGGTAGCCCTGGGCGAGCAGGTCTTCGCCCAGGGTCTCCCGCTCCCGCCGTCGTGGCCGCTCGAGGTTCTCCGCCCCCTCGACGACCTTGACCCGGTCGGTGCCGCAGTTGCCGCTGGCGCACT
Organism: Acidimicrobiales bacterium; assembly: GCA_036563745.1. GTDB lineage: Bacteria > Actinomycetota > Acidimicrobiia > Acidimicrobiales > VFJN01 > DASXTK01. The sequence goes on from DATCLV010000731.1 coordinate 4,047, forward strand.
TGTAGGGCACGCCGCACTCCTGCCGGATGGCGACGCGCAGCAGGTTGACGTCGTCGCCCTCCGGGAACTCGACCTCCCGGTCGCTGGTCAGGAAGCGGATGGTGGGCATGGGCGGCGGCCGCCTCTCTCGTCGGTCGCCGGCCGGTCAGGCCGGGACGGTCTCCAGGTCCGGGGCGACGTAGGTGTCGTAGAGCGCCTTCGTGTAGGAGAAGCGCATCTCGGCGCCGTGCCGCACGAGCTGGAGGGCCCGCTGCTGCAGCTCGACGGTGTCGCAGTGGTCGAGCACGATCTGGTAGCCGCGCTCGCCGTGGACCTCGTCGGAGGTGATGTGGAGGTCGAAGAACTCGGCCTCCTCCTCGGTGAAGCCGTACTTCTCGAGGAGCACCGGGTACTGGCGCCGGTAGATCGACGGCACCTGCGACTCCAGGCCCACCACCAGGGCGGCGGTGGCGACGGCGAAGTGCTCCCGGAAGGCGACGGCGTAGCACCAGCCCTGCAGGCCCCGGGTGACCGGCGTGGCGTTGTCGATGTCCATCACCCGCTCGGCGGTGGTCCCGCACGCCTCGGCGAAGCGGATCAGCAGGTCGGTGTGCCGGACGTCGGAGAGCTCCTCCTCGTACATGTTCTGGAGGAGGAAGTCCTTGGCGTCGGTGTACTGGTCGGGGGTGTTGGCGTAGATGTAGCTGAGGTAGTCGGCGAAGGGACCGACGTAGTGGTAGTGGTTCTCGGCCCAGCGGGCGAAGTGGTGCCGCTGGAGCTCGCCGTTGGCCCAAGCCTGTGAGAAGGAGGCGTTCTTGGCCTCGCGTCCCTTGATGGCGTCCTCGAGCGCCGTGCGGAACTGGTCCCTGTCCAGCAGTTCTGCCATGAGCGGTGCCTTTCGTGCGGATTCTCGTCCCCGAGCGTTGGTTTGTATACTGTCTACAAATCCCCCATGATGCAAGCCCCAACTTCCGCTGACATCCCCCACGACCTGGCGGTCATGGCCGAGCAGTGCACCGCGCGCAGCGCCCACGGCGTCGTCTGCGCCGCGGCGCCCCTCGCCGCCTCCGCCGGGGCCGACGTCCTCCGCCGCGGCGGCAACGCCTACGACGCCGTCGTCGCCATGGCCCTCGCCGAGGGCGTCCTCCTCCCGCCGAAGTGCGGCCTCGGCGGCGACCTCGTCGCCCTCGCCCTGCCCGCCGGCGCCGACGCCCCCGACGCGCTGCTCGCCATCGGCGGTGCGCCGTCCGGTCTCGCCGACGCCGCCGACCACCACCCGTGGCGCGACGTCGGCGCCACGTCGGTCGGCCCACCCGCCGGGCCCGCCGGGCTCCTCGCCCTCGCCGCCCGGGGCCGCCGGCCGCTCGACGAGCTCGCCGCCCCCGCGCTGCGCCTCGCCGTCGACGGGTTCCCCTGGGCCGCCGTCGCCACCGACCTCACCCGGCTCTCCGTCGCCCTCCTCCAGGAGATGCACCCCGAGGGCTGCACCTACCTCGTCGACGGCCGACCCATCGAGCGGGGCACCATCGTGCGGCTCCCCCGGCTCGCCGCCGCCATCGCCGACTTCGCCGAGCGGCGGGAGGGCTTCCTGGCCGGCCCGGTCGGCGCCGCCATCGTGCGGGCCGTCAGCGCGCGCGGCGGGGTGCT
>DATCLV010000734.1:0-15048 GCA_036563745.1 Acidimicrobiales bacterium
TGTTCACCTCGCTGATCGGCACCGGGTACTACGGCACGCACGTGCCCGGGGTCATCAAGCGCAACGTGCTCGAGAACCCGGCCTGGTACACGGCCTACACGCCGTACCAGCCCGAGATCAGCCAGGGTCGGCTGGAGGCGCTCCTCAACTTCCAGACGATGGTGAGCGACCTCACCGGGCTCGACATCGCCAACGCCTCCATGCTCGACGAGGGCACCGCCGCGGCCGAGGCCATGACCCTGTGCCGGCGGGCCACCAAGCACGCGGGCGGCACGTTCTTCGTCGACGCCGAGTGCCACCCGCAGACGATCGCCGTGGTCGCGACCCGGGCCGAGGCGCTCGGCATCCCGGTGGTGGTCGGCGACCCGTTCTCCGCCGCCTACTCGGCCGAAGACTGCTTCGGCGTCCTCCTCCAGCACCCCGGCACGTCGGGCGTGGTGCGCGACCTGCGCCCGGTCGTCGAGGAGGCGCACGGCACCGGCGCCCTCGTCACCGTGGCCACCGACCTCCTCGCCTGCTGCCTCCTCGTCCCGCCGGGCGAGCTGGGGGCCGACGTGGCGGTCGGGTCGACCCAGCGGTTCGGCGTCCCGATGGGCTTCGGCGGCCCCCACGCCGGGTTCCTCGCCACCCGCGACGCCTACAAGCGGTCGCTGCCCGGCCGGCTCGTGGGCGTGTCGATCGACGCCGCCGGCCGCCCCGCCTACCGCCTCGCCCTCCAGACCCGCGAGCAGCACATCCGGCGGGAGAAGGCCACCTCCAACATCTGCACCGCCCAGGTGCTGCTGGCCGTCATGGCCTCGATGTACGCCGTCTACCACGGCCCGGACGGGCTGCGGGCCATCGCCGAGCGGGTCCATCGGCGCACCTCCGAGCTGGCCGCCCGGCTGCGGGCCGCCGGCTTCGAGCCCGTCCACGACACCTGGTTCGACACGCTCACCGTGCGGGTGCCCGGCGGCGCCGAGGCGGTGCACCGGCGGGCCGCCGAGGCCGGCATCAACCTCCGTCGGGTCGACGGCGACACGGTCGGCCTGTCCCTCGACGAGACCACCGACGACGCCGTCGTCGCCGCCGTGGCCCGGGCCTTCCTCGCCACCACGCCGCTGGACGAGGGCACGGAGGTCCCGGACGGCATCCCCGCCGGCGAGCGACGCACCTCGGAGTACCTCACCCACCCGGTGTTCCACGAGCACCACAGCGAGACCGAGATGCTGCGCTACCTGCGCCGCCTCGCCGACCGCGACGTCGCCCTCGACCGGGCGATGATCCCGCTCGGCTCGTGCACGATGAAGCTCAACGCCACCACCGAGATGGAGCCGGTGACGTGGCCCGAGCTCGGGGCCCTCCACCCGTTCGCCCCGCTCGACCAGGCCCAGGGCTACCTGGAGATGATCCGCGACCTCGAGGCCGCGCTGGCCGAGATCACCGGGTACGACAAGGTGTCGCTCCAACCCAACGCCGGGTCCCAGGGCGAGCTGGCCGGCCTGCTGGCGATCGCCAAGTACCACCAGTCGCGGGGCGAGCCCGAGCGGAACGTGTGCCTCATCCCGTCCTCCGCGCACGGCACCAACGCCGCGTCGGCGGTGATGGCCGGGATGCGGGTGGTGGTCGTGGCCTGCGACGAGAACGGCAACGTCGACCTCGACGACCTGCGGGCCAAGGCCGAGGAGCACGCGTCGACGCTGGCCGCGGTCATGGTCACCTACCCGTCGACCCACGGCGTGTTCGAGGCCGAGATCACCGCCCTGTGCGACATCGTCCACGACCACGGCGGGCAGGTGTACATCGACGGCGCCAACCTCAACGCCCTGGTCGGTGTGGCCCGGCCCGGGTGGTTCGGCGGCGACGTCAGCCACCTCAACCTGCACAAGACCTTCTGCATCCCCCACGGGGGCGGCGGCCCCGGCGTCGGGCCGGTGGCCGTGCGGGAGCACCTGGCGCCGTTCCTTCCCAACCACCCGCTGGTGCCGGAGGCCGGGCCCGCGACCGGGCCGGGGCCGATCTCGGCGGCGCCCTGGGGGTCGGCCAGCATCCTGCCGATCAGCTGGGCGTACACGAAGCTGATGGGCCCCGACGGCCTGCGGAAGGCCACGCAGGTGGCGATCGCCTCGGCCAACTACGTCGCCGCCCGCCTGGCCGACCACTACCCGGTCCTCTACACGGGGGCGAACGGCCGGGTGGCCCACGAGTGCATCATCGACCTCCGGCCGCTCACCAAGGCCACCGGCGTGACCGTCGACGACGTGGCCAAGCGGCTCGTCGACTACGGCTTCCACGCCCCGACGATGAGCTTCCCGGTGGCGGGGACGCTGATGATCGAGCCCACCGAGTCGGAGCCGAAGGCCGAGCTCGACCGGTTCTGCGACGCGATGATCGCCATCCGCGGCGAGATCGAGCGGGTCGCCCGGGGCGAGTGGCCCGCCGACCAGTCGCCCCTGCGCCACGCGCCCCACACGGCCGAGGACCTGCTGGTGGCCGAGTGGACCCGGCCGTACGACCGGGAGCTGGGCGCGTACCCGGTCGCGTCGCTGCGGCGGGACAAGTACTGGCCGCCGGTGAGCCGGATCGACGGCGGCTACGGCGACCGCAACCTGGTCTGCGCGTGCCCGCCGCCCGAGGCGTTCGAGCAGCCGTAGGCCGCCGGTCCGTCACCCCGTCCGAAATTGCGTTGATCAGGCCGCATATGTCGGCCTGATCAACGCAATTTGCCGAGGGGAGGGGGTCAGCGGGCCTTGGCGCGGGCCTTGGCGGCGTTCGACCGCTTGCGCCAGGAGCCCTTCTTGCCCGAGCCGCCCGGCTTGCCGCCGTTGTGGCCACCGGCGCGGGGCCGGCTGCCGTTGGGGCGGTGACCGCCACCGCTCCCCTGCCGCGACCGGCTGTCACCGCCGCCGCCGCCGTTGGAACGGGCGCTGCCGTTGCTGCCGCTCGCCTCCGAGCGGTGCTGGACCACCCGGGCGGGGATCTCGTGGGGTGCGAAGTCCGGGCTGCCGAGGCCCTCGGGGAGCCCGACCGCCCGCTGCAGCGCCCGGGCCGCCTTCTGGTGGACCGGGGGCACGAACGCCACCACCGTGCCCGAGGCGCCGGCGCGGCCGGTGCGGCCCGAGCGGTGCACGTAGTCCTTCGGGTCGGCGGGCAGGTCGAAGTGGACCACGCAGGCCACGTCGTCGACGTGGATGCCCCGCGCCGCCACGTCGGTGGCCACCAGCGCCGCGGCCCGGCCCTCGACGAACGCCGCCAGCGCCCGCTCCCGCTGGGCCTGCGAGCGGTTGCCGTGGATGGCGACCGCCTGCACGCCCGACTGGCCGAGCTGCCGGGCGATGCGGTCGGCGCCGTGGCGGGTGCGGCTGAACACGACCGTCGGGCCGTGCCGGCGCACCAGGGCGGCGGCGAGCCCGACCCGGTCGGCCGCCTCCGTCCGCCAGAACAGGTGCTCGACGTCGCCGCCGTCGTCCTCCGGGACCACCTCGTGGCGGGCCGGGTTGGTCTGGTAGCGGCGCACCAGCTCGTCGATCTCGCCGTCGAGCGTGGCCGAGAACAGGAGGGTCTGGCGCTTCTCGTTCGTGCGGTCGAGGATCCGCCGCACCGCGGGCAGGAAGCCCATGTCGGCCATGCGGTCGGCCTCGTCGATCACGACGATGTCGACGTCGCGCAGGTCGACATCGCCCTGCTCCAGCAGGTCCTCCAGGCGCCCGGGGCAGGCGACCACCGCGGCCGCGCCCTGGGCCAGCGCCCGGCGCTGCGGCCCGTAGGAGGCGCCGCCGTAGACGGCGACCACGTGGTCGCGGCGCTTCTTGCCGTGCCCGGTGGTCGGCATCAGCAGCTGCAGCTCGCCGGCCACCTGGGCGGCCAGCTCGCGGGTCGGCACGAGCACGAGCGCCCGGGGCCGGCGCGGTGTGGCGATCGGGTCGAGCGTGGCGATGGCCAGCCCGAACGCCAGCGTCTTGCCGGAGCCGGTCGGCGCGCGGCCGCAGATGTCGCGCCCGGCGAGGGCGTCGGGCAGCGTCGCCGCCTGGATGGGGAACGGCTCGACGATGCCGCGCTCGGCCAGGCCGGCGCGCAGGTGCGGAGGGACGCCGAGATCGGCGAAGGTGGATGGCACAGGGGACTCCTGATCGTTTCAGTCTCGTAATGCAGGCCGAATCGAACAGGTCATCGAACTGGCCCCGCCGGCCTCACGTCCGCCGACGACAGGTCGGCGGGGGTGCCGACCAGTGACCGGTAGACACTAGCGGGCCGACGGTCCGGAACCGCGCATCGGCACCCGGCTCCCGTCCCAAATTGCGTCGATCAGGCCGACATATGCGGCTTCTCGGACGCAATTTGTGTTCCCCTCGTCAGCCGACGAGCCCGGCGATCTGCTCCAGGAGCGGCGGCGGGCCCGACACCAGGAGCGTGGTCACGCACGTCTCCCGCCAGGCCTCCAGGTCGTCCCGGATCTTCTCCGGCGGACCGACCAGGTACACGTCCTCCACCATCGACGTGGGCACCAGCCGGGCCGCGTCGTCCTTGCGGCCGTCCAGGTAGGCCTCCTGGATCGCCTCGCACTCGGCCTCGTAGCCCAGCCGGGCGAACACGTCCTTGTGGAAGTTCCGGTCCTTGGCGCCCATGCCGCCGATGTACAGCGCGAGCGTGGGCCGCATGAGGTCGGCGCAGGCCTCGACGTCGTCGCCCGGGATCATCGGGGCCACGCACGCCACCTCGAACTCCTCGGGCTTGCGGCGCGCGCCCGGGCGCGCGAACCCCTCGGCCAGCGCCTCCCGGTAGAAGCCGTCTGCCTTCGGCGAGAAGAACATCGGCAGCCAGCCGTCGGCGACCTCCGCCGCCAGCGCCACGTTCTTCGGGCCCTCGGCGCCCAGGTAGATCGGGATGTCGGTCCGCAGCGGGCGCACGATCGACTTGAGCGGCTTGCCCAGCCCGGTCCCCTCCCCCGGCGGCAGGGGCATCGAGTAGAAGTCGCCCTCGAAGCTCACGGGCTCCTCGCGCGCGACGATCCGCCGCACGATCTCGACGTACTCCCGCGTGCGGGCCAGCGGCTTGGCGTAGGGCTGGCCGTACCAGCCCTCGACCACCTGCGGCCCGGACACGCCGAGGCCGAGGATCAGCCGCCCGCCGGAGAGGTGGTCGAGCGTGATGGCGGTCATCGCCGTCGACGCCGGGGTGCGGGCCGAGATCTGCGTGATCGACGTGCCCAGCTTGACCCGCGATGTCTGGCTGCCCCACCAGGCCAGGGGGGTGAAGCAGTCGGACCCGTAGGCCTCGGCCGTCCAGATCGACTCGAAGCCGAGCGACTCCGCCGCCGCGATCTGCTCCGCCGCGTCCGGCGGCGGTCCGCTTGACGGCCAGTAGCCGATGATCAGGCCCAACTTGAGGTTCCCCATGGCGGGGGACCCTAGCCGGGTCGGCTCGTCGCCGACCCGTCCGGATCGTGCCGCCATGGGTGCTCTGGGCCGTGCGGTCGCACCGCCGTGGACCGCCCTCGCTCGCCCGCCGGACCGCCGTCCGCCGCCTGTCGTCCGCCTCCCGCCAGGACCGCCGGACACCCACCGGGCGAGCCCGGAGGGCGGCCGGCGCTCAGCTGCTGCTACTGCTGCTGATGCGGCTGCTGCCCGACCCGTTCGAGTCGGACTTGTCGTCGTCGCCCTTGTCGTCGCCACCGGTGGGCGGCACCGGGACGGCGCCGGCCAGGCCCGACAGCATCTCGCGCAGCTGGTTGAGCTGGGCGGTGACGGTGTCGCGCTGGCGGGTGAGGTCGGCGACCTCGCGCTCGGCGGTCTGCTTCGTGACCTCGGCGTGCGTCCGGGCCTCGAAGAGGAGCTGCTCGGCTTCGCTGCGGGCGTCGGCCACCGTGCGCTCCGCGAACGACTTCGCCTTGGCCGTGATCTCGTTGGCCTCGGCCTCGCTGTCCTTGCGGCGCTGCTCGGCGCGGGCCTCGATCTCCTTGGCGCGGGCCTCGGCCGCCTTGGCGCGGGCCTCGGCGTCGGCCACGAGCTTCTGCGTCTGGGCGACGGCGGCGTCGTGGCGCTCCTGCTCCTCGCGCTCGGCACGCTCACGGCGCTCGGCCAGCTCGAGCTCGAGGGCCTGCAGCTCGGCCTCGCGCTTCTCCTTGGCCTTGGTGAGCAGCTTCGAGGCGGCGGCCCGCTTCTCCTCCGCCTCGCGGGCGGCCTCGTTGCGGACCTCGATGATCTCGCGCTCGGCCGTGGCGCGGAGGGTGGCGATCTCGCGGTCGGCCGTGGCGCGCAGCTCGGCGACCTCGTGGTCGGTGGAGGCGCGCAGCTGCGAGGTGTCGCGCTCGGCGTCGGCGCGCATGGCCTCGGCCTCGCGCTTGGCGGTGCTGCGCACGTCGGCGGCCTCGCGCTCCGCGGCGTCGCGGGTGGCCTTGGCCTCACGCTCGGCGGCCGTCTTGACCGCGGTGGCGACCGCCCGGGCCTTCTCGACCACCTCCTTGGACTCGAGGTGGGCGGCGGCGATCAGCTTCTCGGCCTCGCGACGGGCCTCGTCACGGTGGTCGGCAGCCTGCTCCTCGGCCAGACGGAGCAGCTGCTCGACGCGCGTGCCGAGCCCCGACAGCGTCGGCTTCGCGGCCTCCTCGAGGGCCCGCTGCGTCTCGGCGAGCTTCTTCTCGAGCTCGGCGATGCGCTCAGCATCCCCCCGGTTGGAGCTGTTCGCGAGGTCTTGAGCGTCGGCCAGCTGGGCCAGACGAGCGGTGAGCCGCTCGATGTAGCTGTCGACCTGGGTGCGTTCGTAACCTCGCAGGACGATCGTGAAGTCGGGGACTCCCCCGTGCTCTGTCTGCGACGGCGAGGTAGTGGCCATTGGTCAACTATTGCAGACGCGAAGAGCACGCCGCTCACGTCCTGGCGCCTCTTTGGTACCCCTGTCACAGGATCTTCATTCGCACGATGGCGGTCGGTGGCCGCGCTGCCCGTGACGGCCACGGAGCGCGGTCGGCCGGTGTCACGAGGTGACCCGCTCGACCATAATTGGAACGTGTTCTAGTGTGGGCGCCATGGGGATGCCCACCGACATCGGGATCGTCGACCTGATGCTCCAGGTCCCGGACGGCAACAAGCGCGACTGGTACCGGTTCCTGGCCGACAACCTGCGGGACACCGAGAGCCGTGAGGAGTTCGAGTTCCCCGTCGAGTACATGTTCAAGGACGTCCCCGACGACCTGCCACCCGACGCGGACCCCGTCGACGTCGTCCTGCGGGAGATGGACCGCTACGGCATCGAGAAGGCGATGATCGGCGTCGGCTGGGAGCGCGGCCCGTCGCTCCGCGGCCTCGAGGCCCACCCCGACCGGTTCATCGGCTCGTGGGCCGTCGACCCCAACAAGGGCATGGACGGCGTCCGCGACCTCGTCAAGGCCTACGAGACCGTCGGCATCAAGGCCGCCACCGCCTTCCCCGCCGGCTACGCGCCGCAGGTCCCGATCGACGACAAGAAGTTCTTCCCGCTCTACGCCAAGTGCGTCGAGCTCGACATCCCCATCTTCATCACCACCGGCGTGCCGGGCCCCCGGGTCCCGATGGCCTGCCAGCGCACCGAGCTGCTCGACGAGGTCTGCTGGTTCTTCCCCGAGCTCAAGGTCGTGATGCGCCACGGCGCCGAGCCCTGGGACGACCTGGCCGTCAAGCTCATGCTCAAGTGGCCCAACCTCTACTACTCGACCAGCGCGTTCGCGCCCCGGTACTACCCCCGGTCGATCATCGACTACGCCAACAGCCGCGGCGCCGACAAGGTCATGTACGCCGGCTACTTCCCCATGGGCCTGTCACTGGAGCGGATCTTCGCCGAGCTGCCGGCCGTCCCCCTGAAGGACGACGTCTGGCCCAAGTTCCTGCGGGAGAACGCCCTGCGGGTGCTGCAGCTCGACTGACGACCCACGAGCACGAGAGGGCGACATGGACGACCGCTACCCCTTCCCCATCCCCTTCGGCTGGTTCTGCGTCGGCTACCCCGAGGACTTCCCGGTCGGCGAGCCCAAGGCGCTCTACTACTTCGGCCGGCACCTGGTCGGCTGGCGCGACCACGACGGCGGGGTCCACGTCCACGACGCCTTCTGCCCGCACCTGGGCGCCCACCTCGGCCACGGCGGCACCGTCGAGGGCTGCGAGATCGTCTGCCCGTTCCACGGCTGGCGCTTCGACGCCGAGGGCACCAACACGCGCATCCCCTACAGCGAGCGCGTCAACCGGAAGGCCGAGCTGCGCACCTACCCGGCGATGGAGCGCAACGGCCTCGTCATGGCCTGGTACCACCCCGAGGACGTGGCGCCCATGTGGGACATCCCCGAGGTGCCCGAGATCAACGGCGACCCGGACTGGTCGACGGTCATCCGCACCAGCTACGAGATCGACGCCGCCTGGCAGGAGATGGCCGAGAACGCCGTCGACGCCGCCCACTTCCGGTTCGTCCACAACACGGCCACCGTCCCCGAGATCGAGGCCTACGAGCCCGGGTTCCCGGAGTCGATCATGCGCTCGTCGCAGAAGTTCCGGACGCCCCGGGGCGTCATGGAGGGCCGCATCGACACCCACGCGTGGGGCCCGGGCGTGTCGCTCGTGAACTTCAGCGGGATCGTCGACACCATCAACTACGCGTGCACCACGCCCATCGAGGCCGACCGGTGCGTCGTGCGGTTCAACTTCCGCTTCAAGACCATGGGCGACGAGAAGACGACCCGCAGCGTGGGCCGGGCGTTCGTCGCCGAGGTCGACAAGCAGGTGCGCGAGGACAAGCCCATCTGGGAGCACAAGGCCCACCTCGTGCGGCCCGCGCTGGCCGACACCGACGGGCCGTTCATGAAGTTCCGCAAGTGGGCCGCCCAGTTCTACGCCGAGACCGGCACGCCGTCGGGGACGCCGGAGCGGCTGGTCTACCCGCCGCCGTTCTGGCCCGACCGGGTCGACGAGGCGCCCGCCAAGGCGACGGCCTCGGCCCGGGAGGAGGGCGTCGGCTGAGGCCGGCGGTCGTCGTCCTCGCCGGCGGCGCGCCGCCCGGGGCGAGGGTGACCGGCCGGCGCAGGCCGTGCCCCGGTGGGGCCGCGGCCCGGCCGGCTCCGTGGGTCACATGTCCATGATGCCGTGGTCGCCGCAGGTCGCCCCGCCGTCGACCGCCAGCTCGGCGCCCGTGATGTAGCTGGCCTCGTCGGAGGCCAGGAACAGGACGGCGTTGGCGACCTCCTCCGGCGTCCCCATCCGGGGCACCGGGAGCCGCTTGTAGTAGGGCGCGTCGCCGGGGGTCCCGGCGATCATCGGCGTGTCGATCCCGCCCGGGTGCACCGAGTTCACGCGGATGCCGCGGTGGCCGAGGTCGATCGCGGCCGACTTGGTGAGGCCACGCACCGCCCACTTCGACGACCCGTAGGCCGCCACGAACGGCAGGCCCTGGAGCCCCGAGGTCGACGAGATGTTCACGATCGACCCGCCGCCGGCCCGCTCCATCGACGGGGTCACCGCCTGCATGCCGAGCAGCACGCCCACCAGGTTCACCTGGAGGATCCGCTCGTAGTCGGCGCGCTTGATCCGGTCGACCGCCCCGAAGCCGAGGATGCCGGCGTTGTTCACCAGCACCGACACCGGCCCGTAGCGCTCCTCGGCGGTCGCCACCGCCGCGGCCCACGACGCCTCGTCGGTCACGTCGAGGCGCACGAACGTGCACGCGTCGCCCAGCGACCCGGCGACCGCCGCGCCCTCGTCCTCGAGGATGTCGCCGATCACCACCTGGGCGCCCTCGGCCACGAAGCGGCGGGCCTCGGCCTCGCCCTGGCCCCGGGCGCCCCCGGAGATCAGCGCCACCTTGCCGTCCAGACGTCCCGTCATCCGACGCTCCCGTGCTCCCGGTCCGCTACGGCTTCTCGGACCCGACGGCCCACATGGAGAAGAACTGCGACCCGCCGCCGTAGGCGTGGCCGATCGCCACCCGGGCGCCGTCGATCTGGTGCTCCCCCGCCATGCCCCGCACCTGCAAGGCGGCCTCGGCGAACCGGATGAGCCCCGAGGCCCCGATCGGGTTCGACGACAGCACGCCGCCGGACGGGTTGATCGGCAGGTCGCCGTCCATCTGGGTGACGCCGTCCTCCACCAGCTTCCAGCCGGTGCCCTCCTCGGCGAAGCCGAGGTTCTCCAGCCACATCGGCTCGTACCAGGAGAACGGCACGTAGATCTCGGCCACGTCGACGTCGCGGCGGGGGTCGGTGATGCCGGCCTGGCGGTACACGTCGGCGGCGCAGTCCTTCCCGCCCTGCGGCGCCACCTGGTCGCGCCCGGCGAACATGGTGGGCTCCGACCGCATCGCCCCGCCGAGCATCCACGCCGGCGGGCGGGGCCCGGCGGCCGCGGCGTCGCCGCCCGCCTCGTCGGTGAGGACCATGGCGCACGCGCCGTCGGAGGACGGGCAGGTCTCCGAGTAGCGGATCGGGTCCCACAGCATCAGCGAGTCCTTCACCGACTCGTAGGTGATGTCGGGCTCGTGCAGGTGGGCGTAGGGGTTCTTCAGGGCGTTCCGGCGGTCCTTCAGCGCCACGAGGATGCCGATGTCGTCGGGCGCCTGCGAGCGGCGCATGTAGGCGCGGATGTGGGGCGCGAAGTAGCCGCCCGCCCCGGCCACCAGCGGCATCTGGAACGGGATCGGCAGCGTGAGCGCCCACATGGCCTCGCTCTCCGACTGCTTCTCGAAGGCGATCGTGAGCACCCGCCGGTGGATGCCGGCCTGGATGAGCGACGCCGCCACCAGCGCCGTCGACCCGCCCACCGACCCGGCGGTGTGGACCCGCAGCAGCGGCTTGCCCACCGCGCCCAGGGCGTCGGCCAGGTAGAGCTCGGGCATCATCACGCCCTCGAAGAAGTCGGGCGCCTTGCCGACCACGACCGCGTCGATGTCGCCCCAGGTCAGCTCGGCGTCCTCCAGGGCCCGGTGGGCGGCCTCCCGGAGCAGGCCCGGCAGCGACACGTCGCCGCGGGTGGCCGAGTACTTGGTCTGCCCGATCCCGACGACGGCGACCCTCTCCTTGCCCATCAGGACGCACCCCCGTTCCCGCCGTTCGATCCGGTCTCTCCGGTCAGGACGCACACCAGGTTCTGCTGCAGGCAGGGGCCGCTCGTGGCGTGGGCCACCGCCCGCGCCGCCTCGCCCGCCATCACCCGGCGGGCCGCCTCGCCGATGCGCACGAGGCCGGCGGCCATCATCGGGTTCGCCGCCAGGGCGCCCCCGGACGGGTTGACGTCGACGTCGTCGCCGAGGCCCAGCGCCCGCCGCAGGATCACCTCCTGGTGGGTGAAGGGGGCGTGCAGCTCGGCGACGTCGACCGGCCCCCGGCCCACCCCGGCCCGCTCGCCCGCCAGCCGGGTCGACTCGGACACCGTGAGGTCGCGCACGCCGATGCTGTGGGCGTCGATCCGGTGGTCGATCGCGTCGATCCACGCCGGCCGCCCGGTCAGCTCCCGGGCCCGGTCCCCGGCCGCCAGCACGATCGCCGCCGCGCCGTCGGTGATCGGCGGGCAGTCGTGGCGCCGCAGCGGGGCGGCCACCTCGGGCTCCTTCAGCAGCAGGTCGACGTCGTCGGACCCCTGGAGCTGGGCGCACGGGTTGCTCGCCGCCGCCCGCCGGCTGCGGACCGCGATCGCCGCCATCTCCTCGACCGTGGTCACCCCGGCGTCGAGGCACGCCCGGGCCTGGAGCGCCGCCAGGGCGACGCTGTCGGGCCACAGCGGCGCCTGGTGGTAGGGGTCGAGCTGGCGGGACAGGACGTCCCGCAGCGACCCCGGCGACGACTTCCCGTAGCCGTAGACCAGCGCCGTGTCGGCCTCGCCGGTCTGGATCTTCACCCAGGCCTCGTAGAGCGCCCACGCCCCGTCGGCCTCGACGTGGCTCTCGGCGATCGGCGGCCAGGCGCCCACGCCGTCGAGGGCCTGCACGAAGCTGAACGCGCTGCCGGCCAGGTAGTCGGTGCTGCCCGAGCAGGTGAAGTCGATGTCGGACTGCTCGATGCCGAGCGCGGCCTTGACCTCGTGGAGCACGGGCATGACCAGCTCCACCTCGTTGCGGTGCTCCAGCCGGCGCACGTGCGGCGACTGGGCGAAGGCGACGACCGCGACCTCGCGGCTCCCGATGTGCGGCATCAGACGTGCTCCCGGAACGACTCGTAGGGCGCGTCGGGCTCGCCCGTCGGCCGCCACCACCTGATGTTGGTCATCGTGTGGCCGAGCTCGGCGTCGTCGACCCACACGGCCTCGACCCGCATCCCCATCCGCACCTGGTCGAACGGGATCTCCTGCACCAGGCCGAAGAGCCCGATGTCGGCGCCGTCGAGCAGGACGGTGGCGCACACGTAGGGCACCTCGAGGGCCTGGCCGTAGAACTGGAGGTTGACCACGCAGAACGTGGTGACGATCCCGCGGGCCGGCAGCTCGACCTGCTCGCTGGTGGGCACGCCGTCGGTCGGGCACGAGCCCCGGGGTGGCACGTACACCTTGCCGCAGACCCCGCAGCGCTCCCCGAAGATGCGCTTCTCGCGGATGCCCTTGAGGAAGCGGGTGGTGGCCTCGCCGGCGGTGAACGTGTAGTCGAGGCGGGCGGGGGTCTCGATGAGCTTGACCAGCTCGTCGGTCGGGTGCTCCAGGGCCGGCGCGGGCTCGGCGGGGGCGCCGTCCGGGGCGGGCTCGAAGCAGGCGATGTCGGTGATCGACCCGGTGCGCTCGGCCTTCCACCGCACCCGCACGGGCATGCCGGTCGACATGGCCTCGGGCGACCCGGCGTCGACCGCGTGGAGCATGGTGGTGTCGGCCCCGTCGAGCCGGACGAGCGCCCAGGCGAAGGGGCGGTCGAGCGGCTGGTTCGGCCGGGGCTCGGGCTCCCACGACCACGTGGTGACGGTCCCGGTGGTGCCCAGCTCCACCAGCTCGGTGAGCTCGTCGCCGGTCACGGGGTCGTACTCGACCGGCGGGCACAGGACCCGGCCGTCGGTGGCCCGGATGCCGAGCACCTTGCCGTCCCGCAGACCGGTGAGGAACGCCCCCTGGACGGCGCCGGTGGTCCGGCGGAACGGGTACTCGAGGACCAGCGGTGCCGAGAGCACCTCACTGCTTGTCACGTCGACCCCCCTTGTGGCTCCAAAACTGAAACACGTTCTAGCAGAGGTCCGGCGGGGCGCGAAACCGGGCGGGACCCGCGGCCCCGCCCGGTGCGGAACGTCCCCCGAGTGACGATCAGTTGAAGCTGATGACCTGGCGGATGGCCTCGCCGGCCTTCAGCGTCTGCACGGCGTCGTTGACGTCGTCGATCGCGATCTTGCGGGTGATCATGCCCTCGAGGTCGAGGCGGCCGGCTTTCCAGAGGCCCAGCACCCGGTCGAAGTCCGAGCGGACGTCGGCCGAGCCGTAGTACGAGCCCACGAAGGTCTTCTCGGCGAAGAACAGCTCGAAGGCGTTGAACGACACCTGGGCGTCGGCCCGGCCCACGCCCACGATGCAGGTCGTCCCGCCGCGGCGCACGGCGTCGAACGCGGCCCGCATCGTCGTGGGGTTGCCGATGGCCTCGAACGCGTAGTCGAAGCCGTCGCCGCCGGTGATCTCGTTCTTGGCGTCGTTCAGGTCGTCGGGCTTCACCGCGTGGGTGGCCCCGAAGCGCTTGGCGTCCTCCAGCTTCTGGTCGACGAGGTCGACCGCCACGATCTCGGCGGCGCCGGCCACCTTGGCGCCCTGGATCGCGGCGATGCCCACGCCGCCGCAGCCGAACACCACCACCGACGAGCCCGGGGCCACCTTGGCGGTGTTGAGCGCCGCGCCCACCCCGGTCATCACGCCGCAGCCCACCAGCGAGGCGATCTCGAACGGCACGTCGTCGGCCACCTTGATGGCCGCCTGGTGCGGCAGGAGGATCTCCTCGGCGAACGTGCCGGTGCCGGCGAAGCCGAACACGGGCGAGCCGTCGATGCGGAAGTTCGGCACCGCCCCGGCCGAGAACTGGATGTTGACGCACAGGTGCGGCGAGTGGTGCTTCACGCACATGCTGCACTGGCCGCAGGGCGGGCTCCACGCCACGATCACGTGGTCGCCCTCCTTCACGTTGGTGACGCCGTCGCCCACGGCCACCACGGTGCCGGCGCCCTCGTGGCCGGGCACGAACGGCACCGGCTGGGGGATCACGCCCGACATGCCCGAGACGTCGGAGTGGCAGACGCCCGTGGCCTCGATCTTCACCTTGACCTGGCCGGGGCTGATGTCGACGAGCTCCACGTCATCCCGGATCTCGAGCTCGTCGTCACCGACGTTCCGAAGCACTGCGGCACGCATGGGGTCCCCCTTGGCTGGATGGTGTTCGCGCGGCCGGTAACGGTGGTCATCCGGCACCGCGACTCTTGACCCTCCGGTCAGTGGGTGTCAACCCGACGCGGAACGCTCCGGGCACCCCATCGATCTACAGGGCTGTGATGACCCACACCTCGCCACGACAAGCCTCCCGGGCCGGCCCACCGGCCGACGCGGACGACGGCCTCAGCCGGCTCTACCAGGACCAGCGCGACCGCCTCCGGCGGACCGCGTACCTGATGACCGGCCAGGCCGCGGTGGCCGACGAGATCGTGCACGATGCGTTCGTCCGCATCCACGACCGCTGGCGCGACCTCGACCAGCCCGGCGCCTACCTGCGCCGCACCGTCGTCAACCTCTGCCTCGCCTGGCGGTCGCGGTCGGCCATGGCCCGGGAGCGGGAGCCCCGGGTCGCCGGCTGGGTCGACCCGCCCGAGCTGGACGAGACGTGGGCGCTGCTCGACCGGCTCCCCCGCGACCAGCGGGTGGCGCTGGTCCTCCGCTACTACGAGGACCTGCCGATCGACGAGATCGCCCAGGTCATGGACTGCCGGCCCGCGACGGTGCGCACCCGCATCCACCGGGCCCTCACCGCGCTGCGCAAGGAGATGACCCTGTGACCGACCTCGTCAGCACCGAGGAGGCCGAGGACCGCCTCCGCCGCACCTTCGCCCGGCGCGCCGAGCGCCTGGCCGCCCTGGGCATCGAGGCCGACGAGGGTGCCGGTGGTGCCGGGGGTGCC
>DATCLV010000740.1:0-8171 GCA_036563745.1 Acidimicrobiales bacterium
CGTCCGGGACCAGCACCGCCACCGAGTAGTAGGCGCTGACGAGGTACGAGATGATCGCCCGCTCGCTGATGCCCATGAACCGCACCGACAGGCTGGGCTCGTACTCGTCGGGGATGCCGGTCTGGTGGAGGCCGACCACGCCCCGGTCCTCCTCGCCGAGGCGCAGCACCATGATCGAGGTGGTGCCCCGGTCGGAGATCGGGATCTTGTTGCACGGGAAGACCGGCAGGCCCCGCCACGCCGGCAGCGCGTGGTCGCCGACGATCGTCGTGCCGGGATAGATCCCCCGCTTGGTGCACTCGCGCCCGAAGGCGGCGATGGCCCGCGGGTGGGCGAGGAACATCTGCGGCTTGGTGCGCCGGCAGAGCAGCTCGTCGAGGTCGTCGGGCGTCGGCGGGCCGCTGCGGGTGCGGATCCGCTCGCGGAGGTCGGCGTTGTGGAGCAGGCCGAACTCGCGGTTGTTGACCATCTCGTGCTCCTGGCGCTCCCGCAGCGCCTCGATGGTCAGGCGCAGCTGCTGCTCGACCTGGTCCATCGGGTCGTTGTAGAGGTCGGCCACCCGCGTCTGGATCCGCAGGATCGTCTGGGCGACGCTCAGCTGGTACTCCCGCGGGGTGGCCTCGTAGTCGACGAACGTGCCCGGCAGCGGGGCCTCGTCGGGGACCGCGGCCGCCAGCGCGATCTCGGCCTCGCCCTTGCTGTTGCGCGGCGGCTCCGGGGTGGCGCGGAAGGCCTCGATCTCGCCGCGCAGCAGCTCCGACCGACCGGCCAGCTCCTCCAGCGCCGGGCGGGGCAGCACCATCAGCGTGCAGGCCGTGACCGCCTTCATGCTGTAGCCCCACTCGCTCTCCGGGAAGGCGAGCTCGCGGTGGCCGAAGAACTCGCCGTCGGCGAGCACGTCGAGCAGCGTCTCGCCGCCGTACTTGCCGGGGGTGACCTTGTTGACCTTGCCGTGGGCGATCAGCACGATCCGGTCGGCGGGCCGCCCGGCCTCGGCCACCGCCTCGCCGGGCGCCACCTCCTGCTGGACGAAGCGGTCGGCCAGGGCGCCCAGCACCTCCTCGTCCTCGATGCCCTGGAACAGCGGGAGCTCCCGCAGCTCGGCGGGGATCACCCGCACGTCGGCGCCGGTGCTGGAGAACGTGACCCGGCCGTCGCCGAGCGCGTAGGTCAACCGCCGGTTCACCCGGTACACGCCGCCCTTGACCTGGACCCAGGGCAGCATCTTGAGCAGCCACCGCGAGGTGATGCCCTGCATCTGGGGCGCGGTCTTCGTGGTGGTGGCCAGGTTGCGGGCCGCGTCGCTGCCGAGGCTCAGCTGCGCGTGGCCGTTGTGGGTGGCGGCCGCCGGGTCCATGGTCTCGGTCATGTCCTGCTCCTAGGGGTCACGGTGGGTCGGGTGGGCGAAGCTCGGGGACGGTCGGGAACGGCCGGGCACGGCCAGGTGCGGCCGGGCGGGACGGCGGGCGGCTCAGTGGTCGCGCTCGGTGACGAAGTCGGCGAGCACCTCCAGGGCGGTGAGGTGGGCGCGGCCGGTGGGGCCGGCGCGGCGGGCGAGCGGGGCGAGCGCGGCGAGGGCCTCGGCGCGGTGGCGGCGGGCGTGGCGCTGGGCCTCGTCGCGGGCGCCGGCAGCGTCGAGCAGGTCGCGGACCCGCTGCTCGTCGTCGGGGCCGAGGGGACCCTGCCGGCCGTAGAGGCGCCGCAGCTCGGCCCGGGCGCCCGGCGGCGCGTGGGCCAGTGCGAGCACCACGGGGAGGCTCTTCTTGCGACGGCGGATGTCGGCGCCGGTGGGCTTGCCGGTGCGGCGGTCGGTCCCCCAGATGCCGAGGACGTCGTCGCGGATCTGGAAGCTCAGGCCGAGCCGCCGGCCGAACTCGCCGAAGGCCGCGGCGGCGGCCGGGTCGCCGGTGGCGACGAGGCTGCCGCCGTGGCAGGTGGCCCGCAGCAGCGCCGCGGTCTTGCCCTCGATCATCCCCAGGTAGTCGTCGACCGAGATGTCGACCACGGTCTCGAAGGTGAGGTCGCGCATCTGGCCGACGGTGAGGTCGACGGCGGTGCGGGCCAGCAGCGCGAGCAGGTCGGCGACCTGGGCGGCCGGGCTCCCCCACTCCCGCAGCCGCTCGACCGCCCGCAGCCCCAGGGCGTAGAGGCAGTCGCCGGCGTTGATGGCGTGCGCCTCGCCGCACAGCGTCCACAGCGCCGGGCGCCCCCGCCGGGTGCGGTCGCCGTCCTCGATGTCGTCGTGGACGAGGCTCCAGTTGTGGACCAGCTCGACGGCGGCGGCGAACGGCAGCACCGGGTCGGGCGGGCCGCCGCCGTCGTCGCGGGCGGCGAGGTAGGCGAGGACGGCGAACGTGGCCCGCAGCTTCTTGCCGCCGGCGCCGGGAACGACGGGGAGCGCGGCGAAGCGCTCGTCGCGCCAGCCCAGGTGATAGCCGATGGCGTGGCGGAGCCACGGGTCGGGCACCTCGTGGTCGACGACCTCGGCCATCGCCGCGTCGACCGCGGCCGACCAGCGGCCCAGCAGCTCGCCGACCTCGGGGACCGGGTCGTCGTCGACGCCGTCGACAGCGTCGTCGACGACGGCGACGGAGGCGTCCGCGCCACCGGCGTCACCGGCGGCAACGGCGTCACCGGCGGCGGCCGCGTCGGCAGCGCCCGCGCCGGCGGGACCGGGGCCCACCAGCGTGACCGACTCGACCGCCGCCGGCTCGACCGCCAGACCGTCGAGCACGTCGCTGGCCGCCACCGAGCGGTCGTCGTCGAGCAGGTGCTCCTCGCCCCGACGGCGCAGCAGGTCGCGCAGCGCGCGGGGCGGCGGGAAGTACTCGTCCTCGGCCGTCACGGCCACCACCTCCACGCCCTCCCGGGGCGCCAGCCGCGCCACCACCGCCCGCACCAGGTGCTCGGGCGCCGACGCCCCCGCCGTCACGCCGACCGTCCCGCCCAGGTCGGCGGGCACGTCGCCGGGCCCGTCGACCCGCACCACCCGCGGGGTCCCGGCCTGGCGGGCCACCCGCTCCAGCGCCCGGGTGTTCGAGGAGTTGCGCGACCCGATCACCACCAGGGCGTCGCAGCGGGGCGCCACCGCCCGCACCGCCGCCTGGCGGTTGGTGGTGGCGAAGCAGAGGTCGCTGCGACCCGGGACCCACACGTCCCCGAAGCGCTCGCGGGCCGCGGCCAGGATGTCACGCCACTCGTCGACCCCCAGCGTGGTCTGAGCCAGGAACGCCACCGGCGCCGCCCCGGGGCCGGTGAGGGCCGGGTCCGACAGCGCCGCCACGTCGGCGGGCCGCTCCACCAGGTGGGTGCGGCCGGGGGCCACCGCCAGCGTGCCCCGGGCCTCGTCATGACCGGCGTGGCCCGCGTACACCACCACGTGGCCCCGCTCGGCCCGCTGCCGGACCTCGTGGTGGACCTTCTGCACCAGCGGGCACACGGCGTCGACCACCAGCGCCGTGCGGGCCCGGGCCGCCGCGGCCACCTCCGGCGACGAGCCGTGGGCCGACAGCATCAGCGGCGCGCCGTCGGGCACGTCGGCGACGTCGTCGACGAACACCACGCCCGCCCGCCGGAAGCGCTCGACCACCAGCCGGTTGTGGACGATCTCGTGGTAGCAGTACACGGGTGCGTCGTGGGTGCGCACCAGCCAGGCCAGCGCTTTGATGGCCATCTCGACCCCGGCGCAGAAGCTGCGCGGTGCGGCGAGCAGCACCCGATCGACCGCGGTGGTGTCGTGGGCATGGGTCTGCAGCAGCACGCGTCCCTCCCGTGAACGTGCGAAGGGCGATGCCGGGGCGCGCGCGTTCGCCGCACTGATCGGCGCGTCGCGGGCGTCGCCGCCCCCGCAGCGCCCCGCCGTCGCTCGGAGAAGCAGAGAGTGGAACTACTCGATGTGTGGGTCCGTCGTCACGGACCGTAGTCCTTCCGCCCGTTCACGTGGCCGAAACCGGGGGCATTTCTGCGGCACGCGCGCGCCCGGCGCCGGCACGGTCTGCCGGCGCCGGGACCGGGGTAGGCCGCGTGCCGTACCCGACACACCCCAGGGAGGGACAGCTGATGCGACGGGTAGTTGGTCTCGGTCTGGCCGCGGTCCTGGTCTTCGCGGGCGCCGGCTGCGGCGACGACGAGGACGGCGACGGCGGCGTCACCGACGAGGAGATCCAGGACATCGAGGACACGGGCGACGACATCCAGCAGGAGGTCGAAGAGGAGGTCGATGCCCAGGACGAGGGCACGAACGAGGACGGCGAGTAGGTTCGAGCCCGACGAGGCCCGACACGGGCCCTACGTGCGCAGTGCACCGGTGACCGGCCCCGGCCCCAGCGGCCGGGGCCGGCCCGCGTCCGGCTAGCCGAAGAGGATGCCGAGGACGAGGTCGAGCAAGCCGCCCCCGCCTCCCGCCGGCGCCGTCGTGGTCGTCGTCGGCGCCGACGTGCCCGGCACGGTGGTCGGCGGGCTCGTCGTCGGGGCCTCACCCTGGTCCTCGGGTTCGGTGGGCAGCCACGACGGCGGCGTCCCCTCGCTCGTCGGGGGCGTCACCCCGCCGGGCCCGCCGGGCGACTCCAGTGTCGGGTCGCCGTCCCCCGGCCCGCCGCCGTCGATCCCGCCGACACCCGCCTGGTCGCCGCCGCCCTCGCCGTCGATCCCGCCCTCGCCGTCGGCCGCCAGGCCGTCGGTCGCGTCGACCCACTCGGGCTCGCCGACGGCGTTGCTCCCGCCACCGCCGCCGTCGCCGTCCCCGTCACCGTCGTCCCGATCCACCGAGCGGGTACCGCTGCCGTCACGCTCCGTGAGGGCGACCTCGTCCTCGTTCGAGGGCCTGTCGTCGTCCTCACGGGTGACCCACAGCACGGCCGCGAGGGCCAGCACCCAGATCACGCCCAGCATCACCGGTCCCGCCAGCGGATGGACTCGTCGTAGGCCCAACCGGGCCGAGTTCCGCGCGGCCCGAAGGAAGTCCATCAACCCCAACATGACCGTCATTCTGCCCGACCACGCTGGGTGGCGCATGGTCAGGGCCCTCTGCCGCTCCCCGTGAGGTCGGCGAGGTCGGCCAGGACGGCGGCTCCGGCGGCCCGCACGGCGTCGTGGCGATCGGCCAGCGCGACGGCGACCGCCGGCACGTGCGCCAGCGGGAACCGCAGGTGGGGGCGGTGGCTGAGCATGAGGTAGAGGCGCTCGGCCACCCACTCCGGGTCGTCGTAGCGGAGGCGCGGCCGGGGCGTGGTGAACCACCGGTCGAGGAACCGCGACCAGCGGTCGCGGTCGGCGGCGGGCACGGCGTCGACGTGCCGGTGCGCCACGTCCATCGCCCGCCAGAACGCCGCCTCGGTAGACGTGCCCAGCAGCGTGCCGTCCAACAGCAGCTCCCAACCGATGTGGCCGATGGCCCGCGTCGCGCCCCGGCCGAGCTCGTGGGGCGCCAGCGCGGCCCGGATGCCGGCCATCCCCTCACGGAAGGCGGGCAGGGCGTGGAAGGCGGCGTCGACGTCGAGGTGGCAGCGGATGCCGTCGGCCAGCGGGCCGGCGGGCAGCGCGGCCCGGTCGACCCGGACCCCCGCCATCGACGCCAGGTCGGGCAGCACGGCACCCAGCAGGAACCGGGGGTCGTCCCCGCCGGTCGCCCGCGCCACGTGCGTGTGCCCCAGGAAGTTCACGGGCCCAGTGTGCCCCGGCCCGGTCGGTAGGCCCCGCGCACCCGGCCGATCTCAGCCGGTCGGGCCGAACCGCTCGACCCGGATGCGTCCCGGGGCCACCCCGAGGCCGACGCACAGGTCGCCGACGGCGGTGCAGAACCCCGCCGATCCGCACACGTAGACGACGGTGTCGTCGCCGCCGACCAGCGGTGCCAGGTCGTCGGGGCGGAGCCGACCGACCGGCCGCGGCGATCCCGGCGGCGCCACGCGGGTGTGGACGACCGTGGTCTCCGGTCCCTCGATCTCGCCGGCGTAGTAGAGGTCGTCGGGGCTGCGGACCGACACGACCAGCCGCACCAGGTCGGACCGCCCGGTGGCCCGGGCGAGCCGCAGCATCGACATCAGCGGCACCACGCCCGATCCGCCGCCCACCAGCAGCGCCGGCGTGTCGCCCCGCCACACGAACCAGCCGCCGATCGGCCCCCGCACCTCCAGCTCGTCGCCCACCACCACCTCGTCGTGGAGGAACGTCGACACCTCGCCGTCGGCGAGGCGCTCGACGGTGAGGTCGACGAGGTCGCCGTCGTCGGGGGCCGACGCCACCGAGTACGACCGGGTCGCCGTGTAGCCGTCGGGGGCGGTGAGCCGCACGACGTAGTGCTGGCCGGCCAGGTGGCGGGGACGGCCCGGCACCGACAGGCGGAAGGTCTTGGCCCGGGCGGTCTCGGGCACGACGTCGACGACCGTGGCGACCCGCCACGGCGTGGGCGTCGGGGTCGGCGGGGGCGGCGGGGGCGCCGGCACGGGCGGCGGTGCCGTCGTCACGGGGTCAGTCGCCCTGGTAGCGCTGCTCGAGCCAGGGGTCGCCCCGGTCGTGGTAGCCGTTGACCTCCCAGAACCCAGGCTCGTCGTGGTCGAGCAGCCGGAGGCCGGCCACCCACTTGGCGGACTTCCAGAAGTAGAGGTGCGGCACCAGCAGGCGGGCCGGGCCGCCGTGGTCACGGGGCAGCGGCTCGCCGTCGACGTCCCACACCACCCACGCCTTGCCGCCCGTCACGTCGTCGAGCGGGAGGTTGGTGGTGTAGCCGGTGTGGCTGTAGGCGACGACGAACCGGGCGGACGGGAGCGGCCGGGCCGCGGCCAGCAGCGTGTCGACCGACACGCCGTCGAAGGTCATGCCGAACTTCGACCACGTGGTCACGCAGTGGATCGCCCCCTGGTAGCGGGACGGGGGCAGGGCGTGGATCTCGTCCCAGGTCCACGTGGTGGGTTGCTCGACCTGCCCCTCCACCGTGAAGGTCCAGCTCGCGGGGTCGATGTCGGGGGTCACCTCGGCGTGGAGCACCGGCCAGGTGTCGCCGGCGTCGTACTGGCCGGGCGGCAGCTTGCGGTCGTCGTCGGGTCGGCGCCGCCCGGTGAAGCCACGGGTGACTCTGCTCATGGGCACCGAGCCTAAGCTGCGCGTGCATCGACCCGATCCTGGTGACGACCGGATGACCGCCGACCCGTTCCTCGACGCCGCCGTGGCCGAGGCGATCGCCGGCCGCGACGAGGGCGGCATCCCCATCGGCTCGGTGCTGGTGATCGACGGCGAGATCGTGGGCCGCGGCCACAACCGGCGGGTCCAGGACGGCAGCGTGGTCCTCCACGCCGAGATGGACTGCCTGGAACGGGCCGGGCGCCGGCCGGCCGCCGACTACCGCCGCGCCACGCTCTACTCGACGCTGTCGCCCTGCGACATGTGCAGCGGCGCGGTGCTGCTCTACGGCATCCCCCGGGTGGTGGTCGGCGAGCACCGCACGTTCACCGGGCCCGAGGACCACCTGCGCGCCCGTGGCGTCGAGCTGGAGGTGGTCGACGACCCGCGCTGCGTCGAGCTGATGACGGCGTTCATCGCCGCCCACCCCGAGCTCTGGAACGAGGACATCGGCGAGTAGCCCCTGCTCCCGGCCACGGCACGGCCGGGGACCGCCGCGGTCAGGGCGTCGCCGGCGCCTCCCCGGTCGCCGCGCACTCGGCGATCACGTCGCCCAGGATCCCCAGCTCGTCCGGGGTGAGCACCGTGCCGAGCTCGACCGACCCGGGCGCCGCCCACACGGCGTAGAGCTCGGTGAGCTTCTCGCGGCCGAAGCCCTCGAACCACCCGTCGACCAGGCAGTCGGGGCTGCGGGCGTTCAGCGACTGGAGGACGTCGAGCCGCAGCGTCGACGAGATGAGGTCGCGGACCTGCTGGTCGTCCAGGCACGCCATGGCCGGCGGCAGGCCCGACTCGACCTCGGGGCGCTCCAGCGTGGTGAGCAGGTCGCCGCCGTCGGCGACGCCGATCTCCTCCAGCCGCTCGCGGCCCACCGTCTCGACGATGCTCTCGGCCATGCAGACGGCCGACTCGCCCTCCACCGCCCGGCTGGAGCTGGCGACGATGTAGTCGGCGACGGCGTCGGTCAGCTCGTCGACCGGCTCGCCGGCGGCGCCCTCGCCGGGTGCGGCGCCCACGTCGCCGGCGTCGGTGGTGTCGGGCTGGGTGGTGTCGTC
>DATCLV010000758.1:0-2722 GCA_036563745.1 Acidimicrobiales bacterium
AGCACCAGCACCATCCCTCCAACCACCGCGATCCTGCGCAGCATCGGCTCTCCTCTCTCGTGCGGAGCGCCGGACGCTACGGGCGGCCCGCCAGCCGGCCGCTAGCCACCCGCTAGCCGCGGGCCACGGGCCGCGGGTCACCCGCCACCGGCCGCGGGTCACCGGCCCGCCGGATCAGGGACACCGGGGGCGCGGGAGGGCTCAGTCGCGGGGCGTGAACTCGACGTGCAGCTCGCGCAGGCCGCGGAGGATCCACGTGGGCTCGTAGCGGAACCGCCGGGCGCCGGGCGGGCCGTGGTGCGCCTCGGACAGGCGGATGTCGGCCATCCGGTCGAGCATCCGCTCGAGGCTGATGCGGGCCTCGGCCCGGGCGAGCGGGCCGCCGGGGCACGAGTGGGCGCCCCGCCCGAAGGCGAGGTGGGTGGCGGCGTCGGGCCGGTCGTGGCGGAACTCGGCCGGGCACTCGAACCGGGCCGGGTCGCGGTTGGCGGCCCCGTTGAGCAGCATCACCGGCGTGCCGGCGGGCACCTCGACGCCGCCGATCGTGGTGGTCCGGCGGGCCAGGCGGAAGTCGGCCTTCACCGGGCTCTCCATCCGCAGCGCCTCGTCGACGAAGTTGGCGATCGCGTCCCGGTCGCCCCGGAGACGCTCCTGCAGCTCGGGGCGCTCGGCCAGGTGCTGGACGGCGGAGCCGAGCAGGCGGGCGGTGGTCTCCTGGCCGGCGGCGAACAGGAACGTGGCCGTGCGCACCACGGCCGTGACGTCGGGGACCGTGCCGTCGGGGTACGTGGCGGTGGCGAGCTGGGTGAGCACGTCGCTGCGGGGGTCGGCCCGGCGGTCCTCGACGTAGCGGGCGAACCACTCGTCCAGCCAGGCCAGCGGGTTCTCGCCGGGCCCGCCGGGCCGCTCGTCGCCCACGGCCCCGGGGACGCCGCTGAGCCCGAAGCCCCGGCGGAACCGCTCGTGGTCGGACTCGGGCACGCCGAGCAGGTCGGCCACGACGAGGAGGGCGAAGGGCTGGGCGAAGGCGCCGATGAGCTCGCAGCGCCCGGCGGGCACGACCTCGTCGAGCTGCCGGTCGCACAGCCGCCACATGAACTCCTCGTTGTCACGGAGGCGTTTGGGGGTGAGCAGCCGCATGAGCAGGGCCCGCTCGCGGGTGTGGTCGGGCGGGTCCATCGTGACCATGTGCTCGTGCATCGGCAGGTGGGTGCGGTACTCGTCGACGACCGCGCTGACGTCGTCGCCCTCCAGCGGCACCGGGAACACGGCGAACGGGCCGATCACCGAGTTGCACGACGAGAACGTGGCGGTGTCGCGGTAGACGGCGGTGGCCTCGTCGTAGCCGGTGACGGCGACCACGCCGTGGTGGGGCAGCTTCTGCACGGGCCCCGCCGCCCGGAGCGCCTCGAAGTACGGGTACGGGTTCTCCACCAGCGAGTCGTCGGTGAAGAAGTCGATGGTCGTCCAGTCGGTCACGCCTGTCCCCCCACGCTCGACGCGGTGCCACCCCCGGCGGGTGCCGAGCGGGTGCTGAGCGACTGCTCAGCACCCGTGGGCACTGCCTACCATCCCCCGGGCGCGTCGGCAACGCCCGGGCGAGCGGGCAGGGACCCGGAACCAGGAGGAAACCGGGTGGAACGGAGGTGCAGCGGGCCGCGGCGGGCCGCAGCGACCGCTTACTGCCAGATGGCGGCGATGCGGGCGGCCGAGGCCTTGCCGAGCCGGGTGCCGGCGGCGACGGCCGGCTCGATCAGCGAGAAGTCCATCAGCGACATGCCGAAGTTGGACAGGGCGATGAGCTCCTCGTCCGCCTCGATGACCTCCACCTGGGCCCCGCCGGCCCGGAGGCCGTCGATCTCGGCGGCCTGGGCGGCGAAGAACCGCTGGAACCGCGGGTCGTCGAAGCCGGGCGGTGCCGTCAGCGGCATCACCGCGACGACGACCACGACGTCGTGGCCGGCGGCGAGGTCGGCGTTGATCGGCGAGCGGGCACCGCCGTCGGTGTAGCGGGCGCCGTCGATCGTCACCGGCGGGTAGATGCCCGGCACCGAGCAGCTCGACGACACGGCCCGCTCCAGCGGCACCCCGGCCGCTTCGTCCCACACGGCCAGCTCGCCGGTGGCCGTGTCGACGGCGGTGCAGCGGAACCCCTTGGGCCACGGGCGCCCGGCCAGCGCCCCGCCGACGGCGCCGACGAACGCCTCCTCGTCGATGGTCCGGGCCGCCAGCGCCGCTTGCCCGACGGCGGCGAGGCGCTCCTGCTGCGTCCCCTTCTCGACGTCGGCGACCGCCCCGATGAGCAGGTCGAGGAGCCTGGCCATGGCACCCATGTCGACGCGGTCGACCCCGGAGTCGGCGACGTTGGTGGAGAACAGGTCGGCCACCTGGCCCGCCAGCTCGGCGGGATCGGCGCCGCCGGCCAGGAAGGCGCCGGTGATCGACCCGGCGGACGTGCCGATCACCGTGTCGGCGCGCCGCAGGTCGACGCCTTCGGCCGCCAGCCCGGCGCCGAGACCCACCTCCCAGCCGACCCCGACCGGTCCCCCGCCTCCGAGCACCACCGCTCGCGTCGTCTCTGCCATGGCAACCCCCTCGCCGGCCACGCACCTGCGCTGTCGGCGCCGACCCTACGCCGTAAGGCTGCGCGTTCCCCACCCCGGCGAGCCCGGTCACCCCGCCAGGGTGAGCCGGACCGGTCCCCCGGCAGAACACGGGAGGG
>DATCLV010000765.1:0-4779 GCA_036563745.1 Acidimicrobiales bacterium
GGCACCACGAGCCCCGAGGGGGCGACCTCCGGGGCCGGGCCGGCGGGCGTGGGACCGGTGGGCGCCGGCGGCGAGCCGCCCGTCTTCCTCGCCCCCCGGCACGGCATGGCCCAGCTGGTCGGCGCCCTGCACGAGCGGCTCGGCGACGCCGTCCGGCTCGGGACCCCGGTCGACGGCCTGGAGCGCCATGGCGGCCGCTGGCACCTCGCCCCCGCCGGGGTCAGCGCGGACGCCGTCGTGATCGCCACCCCGGCCGGGCCCGCCGCCAAGCTGGTCGACCCGCACGCCCCCGAGGCGGGCGCGGTGATGGCCGACATCGGCTACGCGTCGGTGGCGCTGGTGGCGCTGGCCGTGCGCCGCGACGACATCGACCACCCCCTCGACGGCTCGGGGTTCCTGGTGCCGCCGTCCGACGGGCGCCTGCTCACCGCCTGCTCGTGGGCGTCGAAGAAGTGGCCGCACCTGCCGGTCGACCCGTCGCTGGTGCTGCTGCGGGCGTCGGCCGGTCGCCACGGCGACGAGCGGGCGCTGGCCCTCGACGACGCCACGCTGGTCGCCGCGCTGCTGGACGACCTCCGGGAGACGATGGGCCTGCACGGCGCACCGGTCGAGGTGCGGGTGACCCGCTGGCGCGACTCGTTCCCGCAGCCCCGCCCCGGCCACGTCGCCCGGGTGGCCGCCGCCCACGCCGACCTCGCCCGTCACGCGCCCGGCCTGGCCGTGGCCGGGGCCTGGGTGGAGGGCGTGGGGATCCCGGCCTGCATCCGCTCGGCCCACCGGGCCGTCGCCACCGCCCTCGGCGACTGACCCCCCGCCCCCCGGCGGGCGGCGTCGAGCGGCCGGTCGACCGGGCGGCAGCCGCGCTGACGTGGGATGATCCCTGGCTGTGCCCGAAGCCACCCCCGACGACGAGAAGCCGTCCCCGCCGAGCGGCGACGCCGACGCCGCGGTGACGACCGCGCCCGCCCCGGAGGCCGACGACGGCACCACGACGGAGGCCGGGAGCGCCACCGCGGACGCCGAGGCCGGCAACGGCACCGATACCGGCAACGGCACCGGTACCGGCACCGGGCCCGGGAACGACACCCCGGACACCGGGGACGAGGCCGACGCCCCGGACGCCGAGGACCAGGCCGAGAGCGACACCGACAGCGACGCCGACACCGAGGCCGGCGGGCGCGCCGCCCCGATCCCCGACGCCGGCGCGTGGGCGGTCGGGCGCTGGGGCGCCGTGGCCAGCGTCGGCGCCGGCGTCCTCATGGCGGCGGCGCTGCCCCCGTGGGGCTGGTGGCCGCTGGCGTTCGCGGGGATCGTGCTGTTCGACCGCCTCGTCGCCGAGCAGGGCCGGGGCCGCCGCTTCCGCCGGGGCTGGCTGACCGGGCTGGGCCTCTACGTGCCGTCGCTCTACTGGATGACCGACCTGACGCTGCCCGGCTACCTCATCGCCACCGCCGTGTACGCGGCGCTGGTCGGCGTGGCCGCCATGGCGGTGCCCGCCCGGGCCCCGGGCCGGTGGGCGGCGCTGCCGGGCGCGATCGCCCTCACCGAGCTGTTCCGCTGGTCGTGGCCGTTCGGGGGCGTGCCGCTGTCGAGCCTGGCGGTGGGCCAGGTGGCCGGCCCGCACAACATCGTGCTGCGGGTGGGCGGGTCGCTCCTGCTGGTCGAGCTGACCGTGATCGTCGGCGTCACGCTGGCGGCCCTCCTGCGCCGGCGCTGGGCCCCGGCGGCCGCCGGCGCCGGTGTCGTGGCGGCCCTGCTGCTGGTGGCGGCGCTGGCCCCGCGGGGCGAGGACATCGAGGGCGGCGAGATCGACGTGGCGCTCGTCCAGGGCGGCGGCGAGCAGGGCACGCGGGCCGAGGACACCGACGAGCGCGAGGTGTTCGAGGTCCACGAGGAGGCCAGCCGGCGGATCGAGACCCCGGTCGACCTGGTGGTGTGGCCGGAGGACGTCGTCGACGTCGAGGGCCCGATCGAGGAGGCCCGCGAGGGCGGGGAGCTGGCCGCCCTGGCCCGGCAGCTCGACGCCCCGGTGATCGCCGGCGTCGTCGAGGGCGACGGCCCGGACCACTTCCGGAACGCGTCGGTGGTGTTCGACGAGGACGGCGAGATCGTGGCCCGCTACGACAAGGTCCACCGGGTGCCGTTCGGCGAGTACGTGCCGCTGCGGTCGCTGCTGGAGCCCATCGCCGGCGACGCGCTCCCCGGTCGGGACGCCGTCATCGGCGAGGCGCCGGCCGAGCTGGAGACCTCGGCCGGGCGGCTGTCGGTGGCGATCTCCTGGGAGATCTTCTTCGGCGACCGGGTCCGGGAGGGCGTCGAGCGGGGCGCCGAGGTGGTGCTCAACCCGACGAACGGGTCCTCCTACCGCGGCACGCTGGTCCAGACCCAGCAGGTGGCCACGTCGCGGATGCGGGCGATCGAGAGCGGCCGGTGGGTGCTCCAGGCCGCGCCGACCGGCTTCACCGCCATCATCGACCCCGACGGCACCGTCCACCAGCGCAGCGCGGTGAGTGAGCAGCGGGTGCTCCAGGGGACCGTCACCCGGCGGTCGGGCACCACGCTCTACACCCGCCTGGGGCTGCTCCCGGCGTGGATCGTGGCGCTCGCATCGCTGGCGCTGGGCTGGGCGATCGCGCTGCGCCAGAGCCGTCACGATCGACAGCGCAAGGTGGCGTCCCCGCCACCCACCGAGGCGAACGACGCGAAAACCAGGGACTTTGCCCCCTCCGAGGGGTGACGGTTTCGTTACGGTGGGTTGCCCCCACGCGATCGGACGTGGGGTGAACGGGAGATGGAGATGTCGTTCATTCTCGGCCTGGACGTCGGTACCGCGTCCGGGGCAGGCGCCACCAAGCGTGACGGGAGGGTCGTGCCGTGTTCGCTGGGCGAACGCGGTCCGACGCTGCCCGCGGTCGTCGTCCTCCACGACGACGGCTCCGCACTGGTCGGTGAGGACGCCGAGCGGCTCGCCGGCCTCGAGCTGACGCGCGTGGCGCGGAGCCTGCGCCACGATCCCCTCCTCCAGCAGTCGCCGATCACCGTGGCGGGCGAGGTCCGCACCCCCTACGAGCTGCTGCGGGCCCTGTACGCCACGATGGCCCGGCGGGCCGGCGCCATCGAGGGCGGCGTCCCCCGGCAGGTCGTGCTCACCCACCCGGTGGTGCCCGAGGGCACCCGCTGCGAGACGGTCGAGCGCATCGCCGACGAGCTGTTCCCCGGGGCCCTCGTGGTGCCCGACCCGGTGGCCGCCACCGTGAAGCTCGCGTGCGACGGCGTGCTGCCCAACGACTGCCTGGTCGCCGTGTACGACCTGGGCGGCGGCACCTTCGACACCAGCCTGGTGCAGCGCCACGACGACCGGTTCTCGATCGTCGGCGACCCGGCCGGCGTGCCCGACTTCGGCGGCATCGACATCGACGACCTGGTGCTCGACCACGTCGACCGGTCGCTCCACGGCGCCGTGTCCCGCCTCGACCTGGGCGATCCGGCGGCGATCGATGCCCTGCACCGGCTCCGCTGGGCGTGCCGCGACGCCAAGGAGCGGCTCTCCTACGAGACCGCGGTGGTCATCGACGTGCAGCTCCCCGGCAACCCGGCGGTCGTGGAGATCACCCGGGCCGAGCTCGAGGCCATGCTGCGCCCGCACCTCGAGCACACGGTCGACGTGCTGATCGACATGATCGACCGCAGCGGCGTCCGCTCGAGCGACGTCGACGCTGTGGCCCTGGTGGGCGGGTCCTCACGCATCCCGGCGGTGGCCGACCTAGTCTCGGCCCGCACCGGCATGCACGTGCTGGTGGACCCGTACCCGGAGCTGACCGTCGCCCTCGGAGGCGCCCAGATGAGCGACGAGGAACAGACCGCGGCCGCACCCGCGGACGTCCCGCTCGCCGATGCCGCACCCGTCGGCGCGGCGGACCCCCTCGCCCAGCCCTACGTGCCTCCCGTGGTGCCCACGCCCGGGCCCGGGTCCGCGCCGTTCGCCGGGGGCCCACACGTGCCCGGTCGCTCGTCGGACCCGGCGCTGCAGCAGACCTACGACGAGTTCGACGAGCTGATGCGGCAGAAGCGCCTGGCCCCGCCCACGGCGCCGCCGGGCGTCGACCACGTGGCGACGTCGCTGGAGGACCTGCTCCCGGCCGTGCCGCCCGGCACCGTGCCCGGCGCCGACCCTGCGGGCGCCCGGAGCGCCATGGCCGCCGGCGGGCCGCCCACCGGCGACGAGCCGGTCGCCGCGGCGGCCGACCCGACGGTCACGGCCGACGCCACGTCGCCCTACGAGTACGACGACGACGAGTTCGACCTGGGCGGCTCCCGGTCGCGCCTGGGCGAGATGGTCGACCAGGGCGTCCCCCGCCGCGCCGGCGTCGCGGTGCTGAGCGCCGCGGCCGGCGTCGTCGTGGTGGTCGCCGGCGCGCTGGCGCTGGGCGACGGCGGCGGCGACGGTGGCAGCCCGCCCGACACCGGCAACGTGAGCGCCCTGGGCGCCGACGACGTCGACGACACCTCGTCCGACACGACCGCCGGCTCGTCCGGGTCGTCCGACTCGACCACCTCGTCCACCACCGCCGACGACGGCCGGGACGACGACGACGGCCGGGGCGGCGACGGCGGCTCGGGCGCCCGTGGCGGCGACGACGATCGGGGCGACGACCCCGGCAGCGGCGGTGCCGGCGACGACGACGGGCGCTCCGGAGGCGGCGGGGGCGGTTCGACGACCACCTCGCGCCCGCGGTGGCCCGAGCGCACGACCACGTCGAGCTCGTCCAGCAGCTCGTC
>DATCLV010000776.1:0-2304 GCA_036563745.1 Acidimicrobiales bacterium
GATGGAGGCCGACGAGGGCGACTGGTTCGCCGACGCCAACGTCGGCATCGTCGCCGGCCCGGGCGAGTACCTGTACGGCGAGGAGACCGGCCTGCTCGAGGTCCTGGAGGGTCGGCCGCCGTTCCCGCGGGTGGCCCCACCGTTCCGCTACGGCGTGGACGAGGTCGCCCGTGGCGGCGGCTCCGGCCCCCGGGCCGAGCAGGTCGCGGCGGAGGGCGAGGCGGCGGGCCTCCAGCTCGCCCAGCCGGCCCCCGGCGGCGCGCCCCCGACGCTGGTCAACAACCTGGAGACCATCGCCAACGTCCCCGGCCTGCTGGCCGAGGGCGCCGACTGGTTCCGGCAGCTCGGGACCCCCGAGTCGCCGGGCACGATCGTGTGCACGGTCAGCGGCGCCACCGCCCGGTCCGGTGTGGCCGAGGTCGCGCTGGGGACCCCGCTGGGCGACGTCATCGAGCTCATCGGCGGCGGGCCCCGCGCCGGCCGGCGGCTGGTGGCGGCGATGTCGGGCGTCGCCAACCCGATCATCCCCGCGGCCCGGTTCGGCACGCCGCTCACCTACGAGCACCTGCAGGCGGCGGGATCGGGGCTGGGCGCGGCCGGGTTCCTCGTGTTCGACGACGAGACCGACCTCGTGGCGGTGGCGGCCGGCGCCTCCCGCTTCCTGGCGGTGGAGTCGTGCGGGCAGTGCACCCCCTGCAAGCAGGACGGCCTCGAGATCGCCCGGCTGCTGGCCGACGTCTGCGGACCGGACGGCAGCCCGCACCACCTGGAGCGGATCGCCGACCGGGTGGCGACCGTGGCCGACGAGGCCCGCTGCTCCCTGGCCCAGCAGCACCAGCATGTGGTCGGCAGCATCCTCCGCCTGTTCCCGGAGGCCTTCCAGGCCCACGTGGCGGCCGCGGTCCCGGCCACGGAGCCCGAGCCGATCGTCCCGCTGGCCGACCTCCGGCGCGACGAGGCGGGGGAGAGCGTCGTCGAGCTCGACCTCGACGGCCTGCGCAAGCAGCCCGACTGGTCCTACGACGCCACCGACTCCGGCAAGACGCCGATCGACCGGCTGCGCTGAGGTCGCTCGGTGCTCCGTGACCCGGCGCCGGTCGTCAGGGTCGGGGTCGGGAGACGGGGGCGGGCGCGGCCGCCGCGGTCTCGGCGGGATCGTCGGGGGCGTCGGGCCCCTCGTCGCCGGTGGCGGGGGTCGGCCGCGACCGGAAGGCGAGGGCCCCCACCGTCAGGAGGACGGCCATCGCCGGCCACCGCAGCCAGGGCAGCGGCGACGCCTCGGCCAGGTCGCCCGCCGCGGTCACGAGCAGCAGGGTGCTCGCCCCGACGCCCAGCGACCGGGGCCGGAGGTGCTGCACGGTCCAGGCGGCCAGCGGGGCACCGGCCAGGCCGCCGACCAGCATCGCCAGGAGGGTCCCGGCCTCGACCCCGTCGGCGCCCACCGAGGCCAGCAGCGACGTCGACGCCGTCAGGGCCACCGCCACCTCCGCGGTGTTGACCGACCCGACGGCGTGGCGGGGCGCCAGGCCCTCACGGCCCAGCAGCACCGGGGTGACCACCGGGCCCCACGCCCCGATCAGCCCGTTGGTGACGCCGCCGGCGAACGCGGCCACGCCGATGCCCCGCCGGTGGTAGCCCTCGCCGGCCGCGTCGCCGCCGGCCTCGATGCCGGTGTCGGTGTCGGTCCCGGCGTCGGTCCCGGCGTCGGTGGGCGCCGACGGGGTCGGCGTCGCCGGGGTCGCCGGCAGGCGGGTGAACCGCAGCAGCATCCGGGTGCCCACCACCAGCAGCAGGACGGCCAGGTAGGGGCGGAGGGTGTCGCCGTCGACGTTGGCCAGGACCGTCACACCGAGCAGCGCCCCGGCGCAGCCCGGCAGGGCCAGGAGCAGGACCAGTCGCCGGTCGACGTTCCCGAACCGCCAGTGGGCGGCGCCCCCGGCGATGCCGGTCGCCACCTTGGCCACGTTCACCGTGGTCGACACGGCCGCCGGGGCGAGGCCGCCGGCGAGCAGGATCGTCGACGACGTGGGCCCGAAGCCCATCCCCAGCGACCCGTCCACCAGCGAGGCGACGAAACCGGCCAGCGCCACCACGACCAGCGTCGGCATAAGTCCCCAATTCCTACCAAGAGAATGAACTTTCCGGCCAGACGGTGGAAGGCGCCCAGGTCAGGGCCGAAGGCGTTCGAAATGCTTGACTCGTCGGGTGGCGCGGTGAACACTCTCCGTGCTCATGGTGACGGAAGGACGATACGCAGACGCCGCTGGGGGCCGGATCCCCGGGCTCGGCCGTGCCGTCGTGTTC
>DATCLV010000777.1:0-8737 GCA_036563745.1 Acidimicrobiales bacterium
CGTTCCAGCCAGGTCCGCCAGCCACAGCCGACCGTGCCGACGCCCCTCCCACGAGGCGGCGCCCCCACCCCGGCTCGCCACGCCCCCCGGGCCTCGACGGCCAGACCAACCCACGGTCCACTGTTGCCCGCCCACAACGACGATGCGATTGGTGAGGAGGACCACCGAGGTCGGGGCGGCAGCGACCCGGATCGATGCACCGGACCAGCCGGCCCGGCTCGGCGTCCCCGGAGCCCTCACGAAGCCGCACCGTGCGTGGCCGCCCCTGGCAGAAGGTCGATGCTGTGACCTGCAGGTCGGTCGTGTGCCCGGCCGATCGGCCCGGTCTTTGGCGGCCAGACGGTGACGAAGAGGCGTCGGCAGAGGCAAAGACGGGGTGTGAGGGGGCACTAGATTCGGCGTGAGTGTCAGGTACGAGCGCGGTCGACGTCACCGGCGAGCTCCGCCGGGTCGTCTCGCAGCTTCCCGGGGGCGGTGAGGCGCGGGAGGGCCAGGTGGAGATGGCGGAAGCGGTGGCGGCGGCCATCCGCGCCGACCGCCATCTCATCGTGCGGGCGGGGACCGGCACGGGCAAGACGCTCGGCTACCTGGTCCCGGCGATCCTGTCCGGCAAGCGGGTGGTCGTGGCCACGGCGACCAAGGCGCTGCAGGACCAGCTGGCCGCCAAAGACCTCCCGTTCCTGGCCGAGCACCTCGACCGCCCGTTCGACTGGGCGGTCTTGAAGGGCCGGTCAAACTACGTCTGCATGCAGCGACTGGCCGAGGTGGCCGGCGACGGGAAGGGCGGCGGCTCACAGCTGTCGCTCGACGGGCTCGCCGAGCGAGCCGACCCGAAGGAGCTGGCCGCCGTCGCGGCGTGGGCGGCCACGACGAAGACCGGCGACCGAGCCGAGCTGGAGGTCGAGCCGTCGGAGTCGACCTGGACCGCGGTCAGCACGACGTCCCGCGACTGCCCCGGCGCCCGCCGCTGCCCGCGGGGCGACAGCTGCTTCGCCGAGAAGGCCCGGGCGACGGCGGCCGAGGCCGACGTCGTCGTGGTCAACCTCCACCTCTACGGGCTCGACATCGCATCGGCCGGGGCGATCCTGCCCGAGCACGATCTGGCGATCATCGACGAGGCCCACGTCCTGGACGACATCATCTCCGCGACCTGCGGGGTCGAGGTGGGCCCGGGACGCTTCGCGCACCTGAGCCGGTTGCTGCGGGGGATCCTGGCCGAGGCCGGTGCGACGGTCACCGACGTCGAGAACGCCGCCGGCCTCCTCGCCGACGCCCTCACGCCGCACCGGGGCGAGCGCCTCGTGCCACCGTTGCCCGACGAGGTGGCGACAGCGCTGACGACCGTGCGCGAGCGGGTGGCCAAGGCCCAGGGGTCGTTGACGGTGTTGCCCGACAGCATCCCGGAGGACGCGGCGGCTCGGGCGCTGCGGGCCAAGCAGGCGGCCACGGCACTGATGGACGACCTCGACGCGCTGAGCAACCCCACCGATTCGCAGGTGGTGTGGGTCGAGGGGTCGGAGCGCACGCCGGTGCTGCGCCTGGCGCCGATCGACGTCGCCGGCCTGCTGCGCGGCGCTCTGTGGGAGCGGCGACCGGCGGTGCTGACCAGCGCCACGATCGCCGCCGGGTTCGGGCGCCACGTGGGCCTGCCGGCGGACGCCACGGTGCCGCTCGATGTCGGCAGCCCGTTCGACTACGAGAACAACGCCATGATCTACTGCGCCGCCCACCTGCCGCGGCCGACGGCGCCCACGTGGCCCGATGCGGCGGCGGCCGAGCTGGCGCAGCTGATCGAGGCGGCGGGCGGGCGCACGCTGGCGCTGTTCACGAGCTTCCGGGCGATGGGCCACGCCATCGAGGTGCTGGGCGAGAAGCTGCCGTTTCCGATCCTGGCGCAGGGCGACCTGCCGAAGGCTCGGCTGGTCGAGCGGTTCGCCGCCGAGCCCGAGACGTGTCTGTTCGCCACGATGAGCTTCTGGCAGGGCATCGACGTGCCGGGGTCGTCGCTGTCGCTGGTCACGATCGACCGGCTGCCGTTCCCTCGCCCCGATGAGCCGCTGCTGCAGGCCCGCCGGGAGAAGATCGGGGCCGAGGCGTTCGTCACGATCGACGTCCCGCGGGCGGCGACGCTCCTGGCCCAGGGGGTCGGTCGCCTGATCCGGACCTCCACCGACCGCGGCGCCGTCGCCGTCCTCGACCCCCGCCTCGCCACCGCCCGCTACGGCCCGAAGATCGTCGCCGCCCTCCCCAAGATGAAGCGAACGCGCAGCCTCGACGAGGTCCTGGCCTTCCTCCGCTCCCTCCCCCGCTAGCGGGGCTATCGACCCTTTCGAAGCTGCCCGGCGACGACCCGCCCGACAGTCATCTGTCTCGAAGGGGTTTCCCGCGGCCGCCACGGGCGGCTCACGAGCCCACCTCGGATGCCCCGGACACCAACCTCCCGGCTACCCCGAACCTGAAGCGACCGCCGAGTCGACCAGCGCCAGTCAGGTGCGGCCACCACCGCCCGGCAGGCACAGGGAGACAGCTTCGACGCCCCACGACGACGCCCCCGGCAGCCACCCATCTCGACGGCCGAGCCCACCTCGGGCGACCCCGAAACCAACGTCCCGGCGACCCCTACCTCGAACCTGCCCCCGAAACGGGGAGCAGGCTCCCCGTTTCGGGGGCAGGTTCGTCGGGTGTGCCAGTCGCCGGTGCCGCCTCGGTGTCCTGCGACGAGGCTGCCTGACCAGGCCCGGCGGCGCCCACCGCCCAAGCGTTCGCCCCTGGCCTCTGCCACCGGCCAACCCTGCATACCGACGCCTCGGTCCTCGACCCACGCCGCGCTGCCCCGGACGGAAGTGAGCGTCGCTCGCTAGTCCCCGCCACAACCAGCCGCCGGTCCGGCCCCGACCTTCCTCCCTGCCGCAGTCAGCGAGCGCTCACCGAAGCCCCACGCCTCGCCGGCAGCGACGAGCCCTGTCCGAACGTTGGACGGGCCGGGGTTAGAAACCGAGGCGGTCGAGGGCGGCGGGGCGCCGTTGCCAGTTCTTGTCGACGGTCACGTGGAGGTCGAGGTACGTGCCCTTCGGCAGCTGCTTGCGGACGGCGGTGCCGACCCGCTTCAGCTGCTCGCCGCCCTTGCCGACCACGATCCCCTTCTGGGAATCGCGCTCCACCACGATCTCGCACCGGATGTAGGGCCACTCCCACTCGGTCACCCGGGTGGCGATCGAGTGCGGGAGCTCCTCCCGGGCCACCGCGAGCAGCTGCTCCCGGACCAGCTCCGCCACCCAGAACGCCTCGGGCACGTCGCTGACCATGTCGTCGGGGAAGTACTGCGGCCCCTCGGGCATGCGTTCGAGCAGGTGGTCGACCAGCTCCTGCACCCCGTCGCCCGTCCGGGCGGACACCGGGAAGTACTCCGACATGTCCAGCTCGCCGGCCTTCGCCAGCTGCGAGAGCACCTGGGCGGGCTTGGCGATGTCGGTCTTGTTGACCACCACCACGGCATCCTTCGGCAACCGCTCGGCGACCCAGGCGTCGCCCTTGCCGAACGACTGCGTGGCGTCGAGGACGAACACCACGACGTCGACGTCGGAGATCGTCGAGCGGGCGGTGTCGTTGAGCCGCTCGCCGAGGGTGGTGCGCGGCTTGTGGAGGCCGGGGGTGTCGACGAACACGATCTGCGCCCCGGGCCGGTTCAGGACGCCCTGGATCCGGTGCCGAGTCGTCTGGGGCTTGTCGGAGACGATCGTCACCTTCTGCCCGAGGATCTGGTTGAGCAGCGTGGACTTCCCCACGTTCGGCCGCCCCACCAGCGTCACGAACCCGGACCGGAACCCCTCCCGGCTCGACTCCGCCGAGCCGGGGCCTGCGTCGATCTCGGCAGCGGCGTCGATGTCCGCGTCGAGCTCGGGGTCGGGGTCGGGTTCGGCAGGCGCGTCGGCGTCGGCGGAGGACGACGGTGGCACAGGTCGGTCGTCGGAGTTCTCGTCGGCAGCCGGCACGTCCCCGACGCTACCCATGCGGGAGAGGCGCCGGTTCACCGGAGGCTCGGAGTCCATCGGCATCACACCAACCGCTCGATCCGCACCCGGACGCCCACGTCGATCCGCTCGAACCCGACCATCCCGCCCAGCGACGACGGCACCATCCGCGGCGGGTGGCTGATCGCCCGCCCGACGATCACGTCGGGGACGCCGTCGCCGTCGTCGTCGGCCATGCGGAGATCGATCGTCGTCCGCTCGCCCATCGCCCCGAGGCTCGCCTCGGCCTCCCGTTCGAGCCGCGCCAGGCCGCCCGGCCCGGCCACCCCCTCGTTGGCGGCCCGGGACGCGGCGTGGTGCAGCGTCGCTCGCACGGTCGAGGTGGCGTACAGCCCGAGCATGATCTGCGTCGCCAGCGCCAGCAGCATGAGCGTCACGACCAACCCGGTCACGGCGCCCACCATGCCGACACCGTGGTCACTCGCCGGCGCGATCCGGCGGCCAGCGGCACGAGCACGATGCCGCGGCCACCCCCGACGTCGACCGCCGCCGGATCTCACCGACCGATCTCGGCGACCTTGGCTCGGGTGTTGGCCTCCGCGTCCTGCCAGATCGACCGGAACCCGACCCACATGAGGGCGCCGATCCCGGCCATGACCAGGACCGCGATCGAGGCGGAGATCACCCCCTCGCCGAGGTCGCCCCGGCGGCGCCGGCGCTCCCGATCGCGTGGGCGGTGGCGATGCTGCTGTCGTCGGACCATGGGTGTGCTCCCTTCGGGGTCAGGCTTCGGAGAAGAGGCGCAGGGCCTCGACGAACGGAACGGCGAGGAAGATGACGCCCGGCACGAGCGCGGCGACGGTGACGGGGATCCACACCTGTTGACCGCGGCGTTCCATCGTCGCCACGAGCTGCCGATGCAGCTCTCGGCGGATCGAGCGGGCCTCCTCGCTGGTCAGGCGGCCGAGGTCGCCGGCCTTCCGGTTGAGCGTGAGGACGTTGACGAGGCGGTGCACCGCCGGGACGTCGGCGACCTCCGCCCACTCCCGGAGGGCCGCAGTCTCGGTGAGCCCATGCCCGATGCGGTCGCACACCCGACCGAGGTCGCGACCGCAGGCGCCACGGCCCCGCTCGGCCAGGCGGCTCAACGCCGCCGACAGCGAGTAGCCCGCCCCGAGCAGCATCCCGAGCTGCTCGGCGACGACCGGCAACTCGAGGAACAACCGGCGTTTCCAGCGGTCGGACTCGGTGGCGAGGCCCTGTTCGACCACCAGGAACCCGAGCAACGGCCCACCCATCACGAACAGCAGGGCCAGCGGCCCGGCGAGGCCGAGGAGCGTGGCGAACAGCGTGCCGCCGACCAACCCCACCCCCGACCACGCCAGCTGCCGCACCCGGAACTCGGTGGAGCTCAGCGGCGAGTGGACCCGTCGGAGCCGCACCGCCACCGGTTC
This sequence comes from Acidimicrobiales bacterium, assembly GCA_036563745.1. Taxonomy (GTDB): domain Bacteria; phylum Actinomycetota; class Acidimicrobiia; order Acidimicrobiales; family VFJN01; genus DASXTK01. The sequence continues at coordinate 5,426 of DATCLV010000777.1, forward strand.
GGTCACGCCGAACAGCACCGCCACCCTGCCACCCAGCTGGCGGGCGAACGGCTCGAGCAGCTCGCGCCACGTGGTCGCCGACCGCACGGTGGGCGTGTCGGCCCGTCGACTGACGCCGCGGCTCCCGCTGACGTAGGGCCCGATGCGGTCGACGAGGCTCCGCCGCCGGAACCACGGCAGCTCGCCCAGCACGAGTGCCCACCCGGCGAAGGCGGTCAACGCCGCCAGGGCCACCAACCGCCCGGTCACTGGAAGACCCGCTCCTCTTCGGGGAGCCGCAAGAGCAGGCCCGCCCACACCCAGCAGAGCACGACGGCAAGGATCCCGAGGACCACCAGCACCTGCCCGAACGGGGTCTGGTAGGCGGCGCGCCCGGTGCCGATGCTCATACCGGCCAGTGCCATGCCACACGGCACCAGCAGCACGAACCGCCGCGCGAACCGCACCCCGGCCTGCTTGGCCAGCGCGTCCTTGCGGCCCTGGACGTCGACGACGCGGTCGCGGGCCAGCGCCTCCAGCCGCCGGTCGAGGTCGGCGCCTCCCACCTCGTGGGCCACCAGGAGCGTCTCGCAGGCGGCGTCGGCGGTCGGGTCGGCCAGCCGCGCCTTGAGGATGCTCGTCGTCCGGTCGAAGTCGGTCGAGAGCATCCACTCGCGCTGCGCCGCGTCGAACGCCGGCCGCAGCTGCTCCGGCGCCCGCTGCCCCGCCTCGAAGAGAGCCTGGGGCACCGACCGTCCGACCGACGACGTCAGCAGCCGGATCTCCTCGATGATGTGCGGCCACGCCTCCTGTGCGGCGACCCGCAACGCCCGCCGGCGGTTGCGCCACGCGGCCACGGGCCACGCGGCCCCGCCCAGCCCCAGCACGACCGCCGCCGGCATCGAGCCGAACAGGCCCATGCCGACGAAGCCGCCGACGACGCCCGCGCCGACCACCGCCAGGCCGAGGTCGCGCATCTTCGCCTCGGCAAGCCCGGCCTGGGCCATCCAGTCGCGCACGCGCCCGACCCGGTGGGACGACGTGGCCGACAGCGCCGAGGCCGGCGACCCATCGGCAGCCCTCCGATGCGACGGCCCCAACCCCGTCCACCCGAAGGCGAGCGCCGTGTAGAGCAGATACGTGCCGGTGGCAGCCATCCCGGCGACCAGAAGGCCGATCATCACGACGCCACCCCCGTCGTACCAGCCCTCGACAGAAGCTGCCGCACGTCACCACCAGCGTCGCCCAGACACCCGACCCCGTCGGACCACGCGGCTGATAGCGCGGACGAGTCGAAGGGAGCCGAGTCGAGCACGTGCGTGCCGGGGGCGGCCATCCCGGGCACTCGGGGACCGATCACCATGGTGTCGCCGCCTTTCCGCCGGCGGGGCCCGACAGGAGCTGCCGGACGTCGTAGCCGGCGTCGGCCAGGCGCCGTCCGACCCGCACCGGCAGCTCGCCGCTCCAGGTCAGCGTGGTCTCGCCGATCGCGCGCCGGAACACGTCGGTGACGGTGAACTGGGTGGCCTCGAGGCTCCCCGCCAGGTCCTCCACCGCGACGACCTCGCTCACCATCGGACCCTCGGCGGTGCGCACGCAGTGGACCACCAGGTCGATGCTCTCGCTGACCAGGCTGTTGAGCGCGGCGAGCGGGAGCGCCGTGGACGTATCGGCCAACTGGCACACGAAGCGCAGCCGGGTGAGGGCCTGGCGAGCGGATGCGGCGTGGATGGTGGTGTAGCCGGTGACGCCCGACGACAGCGTCAGGAGCAGCGGGAGGGCCTCGCGGTCACGGACCTCGCCGACGATCGCCACATCGGGCGCCATCCGCAGGAAGCCCGCCACCAGGCGGCGCAGGTCGACTGCCGGTCGGTCGCCCCGTGTGGGACGGGTCTGCATCTGCGCCACGTTGGGCAGCGGGACGTCGGCCTCGAACACCTCCTCGGCCACCACCACCCGGAGGGACGGGTCGAGCAGCGCCGTGGCGCACGACATCAGCGTGGTCTTGCCCGACCCGGGCGGGCCGGCGAACACGATCGAGCACCGCGCCCGCACGCAGGCCCGCAGGAACCCGGCGACCGCGTCGGTGAGCATCCCCCGCTCGACGAGCTCGTCGAGGTGCTTGAACGGGATGCCCGTGAACTTGCGGATGTTGACCAGCGTGTGGCCACCCCGGGCGATGTCCCCGTGGACGATGTGCACCCGGGCACCGTCGTCGAGCTGGGCGTCCTGGAGCCCCTCGGCGGGATCGAGCTTCCGGTGCGCGCTGTCGCTGTCGTCGAGGAGCTTCGTCAACGTGCGCGTGACGTGCGCGTCGTCGTGAAAAACCTCGTCGTGGTAGCCGGAGGGTGCCCGGTGCCGCCGCACGAAGATCGACGCCGGGGCGTTGACCATCACCTCCCAGACGTCGTCGTCCTCCAGCAGCGGCGTGAGCGGGCCGTAGCGGGCGAGGTTGCGGAAGGCCCGCTCCGCCACCGCCTGCGGATCGGGCAGGGCGAACGCCCGATGTCCACGACGGTGCTCGTCGGCCCAGCGGGCCACCTCGTCGTCGATCAGCTGGCGCAGCCGCCGCTCGCCACCCGGCGACGACACCTCCAACGAGATCTGCTTGGCGTGCTCCTGCACCGCCCGCTCGATCTCGGCCAACGGCAGCGGCGGATCGCTCATCCGGTTCCCTCCGTCGGATGGGGCGCCCACGAGCCGAGCGACCCCGGCGGGACCGCCACCGGCCCGGCCGCCGGGGAGCTCGCCGGCTGTGACTCGACCCGTTCGAGCACGGCCCGGACCGCGGTCGCGAGCGGAAGGCCGAGCGCCACCGGGAGCCCGGCGTTGTCGCGGAGCTGCTCGTCGAGACGGCGCCGCTCCGGCACGAACAGCGGCGTGCTCGCCAGGTCGGCCCCGTCGAGCACGCTGCTGGCCAGCGCCCCGAGCGAGCTGGTCAGACCGGCCCGCGCCCGAGGGTTGCGGGGCGCCCGGTTGAGGAGCGGCACGATCCGCCCCGGCTCGACGCCCAGCTCACGCACGTCGGCCAGCACCCGCAGCAACGAGTGCACCCCGCCGATCCCCGGCAACCCGACCGCGACGACCAGATCGGCGGCCAACAGGGTGGTGCGGGCGAGGAGGTTGCGCTCCTCCACGTCGAGCGAGCCGCAGGTCGACTCGCCCTCGACATCGGCGTCGACCTCCGCCACGACGGTCCGGTACGAGCGACGCAGGCCGTCGAGCGCCGCCGCCAGCGCCCTCGGCCGCAGCGCCGCCCAGTCGCGCTGGCGGCGCAGGCCGAGGAGCAGGTCGTACCCCGAGTCCCCCACCTGGAAGCACATCTGCCGGACC
>DATCLV010000789.1:0-5419 GCA_036563745.1 Acidimicrobiales bacterium
CCTGTGGACGCTCGCCAAGGTCAGCACCGGCATCCTGGTGAAGCACGCCATCGACGACGGCATCAAGGCCGACGACCCCGACGCCCTCCGGGCCTGGGCGCTGGCGCTCGGCGCGGTGGCCGTGGCGTCCGCGGTGTTCACCGGCCTGCGCCGCTACTGCGCCTTCCACGCCGCCCGGAAGGTGGAGACCGAGCTGCGCGACCGCATGTTCGCCCACCTCCAGCGGCTCCACTTCGGCTTCCACGACACAGCCCAGACCGGCGAGCTGATGAGCCGGGCCAACACCGACCTCCAGCAGGTGCAGGCGTTGCTGCTGCTGATCCCGCTCACGATCTCCAACGGGGCGACGGTGCTAGCGGTCACGGTCATCCTCGTCACCATCGACCCGCTGCTCACGCTGCTGGCCCTCGGGTCGCTGCCGCTGATGAACGTGATGGCCACCCGGTTCTCGCGGCGGCTCCACCCCTACGTGATGGGCATCCAGCGGGAGTCGGCCGAGCTGGCCGCGGTCGTGGAGGAGTCGGTGGCCGGTGTCCGGGTGGTGAAGGGCCTCGGCGCCGAGCGCATCCAGGCCCGGCGGCTGGAGGCCGAGGCCGACGACGTCTACACCGAGTCGCTCGCCGCGGCCCGCACCCGTGCCCGGTTCGTGCCGGCGCTGGAGCTGCTGCCCACGATCGGGTTCATCGCGGTGCTCGGCTACGGCGGCCACCGGGTGCTCGACGGGAGCCTCAGCCTCGGCGACCTGGTCGCCTTCAACGTGTACGTGGCCATGCTGATCTGGCCGCTGCGGATGCTCGGGTTCATCGTGGCCCAGGCCCAGCGGGCCGAGGTCTCGGCCGGGCGCGTCCAGCAGGTGCTCGACACCGAGCCGGCGATCACCGACCCCGCCCACCCGGTGCCGCTGCCGGCCGTCGCCAAGGCGTCCGACGGCGACGGGGACGGCCGGACCGACGGCGACGGGCACGGCGGGCGTGCGGCCGGCGGTGCCCGTGCGGCCGCCGGCGAGGTCCGGTTCGAGGGCGTCCGCTTCGGCTACGGCCGGGGCGCCCCGGTGCTCGACGGGTTCGACCTGACCCTCGCGCCCGGCGAGTCGGTGGCGCTGGTCGGTGCCACCGGGTCGGGCAAGTCGACGGTCGGGCGGCTGCTGCCCCGGTTCTACGACGTCGACGCCGGCCGCATCCTCCTCGACGGGGTCGACGTGCGCGACATCGCCCTGCGCGAGCTGCGCCGGGCGGTCGGGATCGTGTTCGAGGAGACGTTCCTGTTCAGCGACACGGTGGCGATGAACATCGCCTTCGCCGACCCCCACGCGCCGCCGGAGGCGGTCGAGCGGGCCGCCCGGCTGGCCGGCGCCGACGACTTCATCCGGGAGCTGGCTGAGGGCTACGACACCCGCATCGGCGAGCGGGGCTACTCGCTGTCGGGCGGGCAGCGGCAGCGCATCGCCATCGCCCGGGCGATCCTGGCCGACCCGCGGGTGCTGATCCTCGACGACGCCACCTCGGCGGTCGACCCCACCAAGGAGCACGAGATCCGGGGCGCCCTCGCCGAGGTGATGGCCGGGCGCACCACGCTGGTGATCGCCCACCGGCCCGCCACGATCGCCCTGGCCGACCGGGTCGTCCTGCTCGACGGCGGGCGGGTGGCGGCCAGCGGCACCCACGACGAGCTGCTGGCGACCAGCTCCCGCTACCGCCAGGTGCTCGCCGCCGGCCACGACCGGGGGGTCGCCCGTGTGGGTGCGTGAGGCCGGCGTCAGCGAGGACGACAAGCTCGACGCCGCCGCCGCCCGCCGGGTGCTGGTGCGGGCCGCCGCCCGGCTGAAGCCCCAGTGGCGGCGGGTCGTGTGGTCGATGGTGATGGTGGTGGTGTGGACCGGCACGGTCCTGGCCGGCCCGCTGCTGGTGCGGTGGGGCATCGACGCCGGCATCGAGCCGGGCGACGCCGGGGTCCTGAACCTGGCGGTGATCGGCTACGTCGCGGTGGCGGTCGTCGCCTACCTGGCCAACCGGGTGCAGCTCGTGTCGATCAGCCGGATCGGCGAGGAGTTCCTCCGCGACCTGCGCATCAGCGTGTTCGCCCACCTCCAGCGGCTGTCGATGCCCTACTACGACCGCGAGAAGGCGGGCGTGATCGTGTCGCGGATGACCTCCGACATCGACGCGCTGGCCGAACTCGTGCAGATGGGCCTGGCGATGTTCGTGTCGAACGCCCTGCTGCTGGTGGTGTCGGTGGCCGTGCTGGCGACCGTGTCGTGGCAGCTGCTGCTGGTCTGCGCGCTGGCGCTGCCGCCGGTGGTGCTGGCCAGCGTGAAGTTCCAGCGCGACTCGAACGACGCCTACCTCGACGTCCGCGAGCGGATCGGCACCACGCTGTCGCACCTGCAGGAGGGCATCGCCGGGGTGCGGGTGGTGCAGGCCTTCGCCCGGGAGGACGCCGAGATCGAGCGGTTCCGGACCGGCAACGACCGCCTGTTCCGCAGCCACATGCGGTCGGTGTGGATCTCGGCCTGGTACATGCCGGTGATCGAGCTGGCCGGCTGGGGGACCACGGCACTGGCGCTGGGCTTCGGCGGCTGGATGGTCCACGAGGACATCGTCAGCGTCGGCACGGTGGCGTTCTTCGTGCTGGCGCTGTCGAACCTGTTCGAGCCGGTGCAGCAGCTCAGCCAGCTGTTCAACACGGTGCAGTCGGCGGGCGCCGGGCTCCACAAGCTGTTCGACCTGCTCGACACGCCGGTCGACGTGCCCGAGCGGCCGGCGGCGGTGGACCTGCCGCCCCAGGGCGACATCGAGGTCGACCGGGTCACGTTCGCCTACCAGGTGGTCGACGAGGCGGCGCGCGAGGGCGAGACCGACAGCCGGGGCGACGGGCACGGCCACGGCCCCGACGGCGAGGGCGCCCGGCGCGCGGGACCCGGCGGCCAGGAGAGCCGGGGGAACGGTGCCGCTGCCGGCGAGCCGGTGCTCAGCGGCGTGTCGCTCCGCATCCCCGCCGGGACGCGGCTGGCGCTGGTCGGGCCGACCGGGGCGGGGAAGTCGACGCTGGCGAAGCTCATCGCCCGCCTCTACGACCCCACCGAGGGGCAGGTGCGCTTCGGTGGCGTCGACCTGCGCGACGCCACGCTCGGCTCGCTGCGGGAGCGGGTGGTGGTGATCCCGCAGGAGGGGTTCCTGTTCAACGGCACCATCCGCGACAACGTGCGGCTGGCCCGGGAGGGCGCCACCGACGAGGAGGTCGACGAGGCCCTGCGGGCCGTCGGCGCCTACGAGCGGTTCGCCGCCATGCCCGACGGCCTCGACACCGAGGTGCGGGAGCGGGGCAGCCGGCTGTCGGCGGGGGAGAAGCAGCTCGTGTCGCTGGCCCGGGCGGCCCTCGCCAACCCGGCGGTGCTGGTGCTCGACGAGGCCACCTCCAGCCTCGACCCCGGCACCGAGGCGCTGGTGGAGGAGGCCGTCGACCGGCTGCTGGAGGGCCGGACCGTCGTGGTCATCGCCCACCGGCTCTCGACCGCCGAGCGGGCCGACCGGGTCGGTGTGGTGGTCGACGGCGAGCTGGTCGAGCTGGGCACCCACGAGGAGCTGGTCGCCGCCGGCGGCCACTACGCCCAGCTCTACGAGACCTGGGTGGCGGGCCTGGCCGACGCGCCCGACGCCGACGGCCGGCCGGCCGTCGGCGCCTGAGCGTCGCTGCGGAGGTTCGCCCCTCGGGGCCCGGGTCGGTGCCCCCGGGTCAGTCGACCACCCGGACCAGCAGCTCGACGTCGAACTCGAGGCTCGGGTCGCCGCCGCTGCCCCGGCAGTGCGACGACTCGATCCGCAGGTAGACCTCGTCGTCGTCCACCTCGACCGGATCGACGAGGTCGATCTGGTCCTCGTCGGTGCCGCCGCCGCTCCCGCTGCTGTAGGCGAGCTGGCGGTCGGCCTTGTCGGTCAGCTTGACGCTCACGCAGTGGAGGCCGTCCGTGCCCGGGAGGCCGGCCGTGTACACCTCGGCCTCGACCTGGCTGCCGGGCTCGATCTCGAACCGGTAGAAGTTGACCTCGCCCTGGACGATCGTGTCGACGTACTGCGTGTCGAGCTCCCCGGTCTCGGCGTCGCGGGGGATCGGGGCGCCGGTGATGGCCTGGCCCTCGGTGACGATCCGGCGGGTCTCCCGCGTCGACACGTCCTCGAGGGTGGCGGCCAGGTCGCCGGCGTCGGCCACGTCGGTGTACTCGCCGCCGGTGGCCTCGGCGATGCAGGTCAGCTGGTCGCGGGCGGTCTCGTTGTCGCCCAGGCTCAACCCGACCGTGTGCACCTGCACGTCGACCCCGTCGGCGATCAGGCCCTCGGCCACCGCGCAGGGGTCGGGTGGGGCGCAGGTGTCGTCGCCGTCGGTCACCAGGATGATCGTCCGCGGGCCCTCGGGTGGCAGGTCGCCGGCGGCCTGCTCGAGCGTGTGGCCGATGGGCGTGAAGCCCTTGGCCTCGTAGCCGTCGATGGCGGCGGCCAGCGCCGCCCGGTCGAGCGGCGCCACCGGGGCGATCAGCTCGGTGTCGCGGCAGCCGTTGGTCCGGTCGGTGTTGGGGTACCGGTGCCCGAACACCCGGAGGCCGGTGTGGTAGCCGTCGGGGAGGCTGTCGACCACGCCGTGGAGCGCCTCCTTGGCGCTGTCGATCAGCGGCTTGCCGTCGGCGTCGACCTCGTTCATCGACCCCGAGGCGTCCATGATCAGCAGCAGGGCGCCCTCGGGGGCCTCGCCGGCCCCGTCGCCCTCGTCGCCCTCGCCCTCGTCGACGTCCAGGTCGGTGGTGGGCGGGGCGGCCCGCTCGCCGCCGGTGCCGTCGCCGCTGTCGATCTCGACGTCGCCGTCGGCGTCGTCGTTCGTGCCCACCGCACACCCTGCGCCGGTCACGGTCAGCAGCACCGCGGCCAGGGCCAAGGCTCCCGCTCTGCGCTTCATCGTCGTCCTCCTCACGTCCACGGGGTTCACGGTGGGCATCCTGAACGGCCGGTGTCGCACCGGCACCGAGCCCGTGTCGCAGTCCTGCGACACGCGTCGCAACCTCGGCACCGGCCCGGTGGGCCTCGTGGTCCCGGCGCCCCGCACGGCGCTCACGACGCCGGGAGGCGGAGCGCCATGACCGTGCCGTCGCCCACCCGGCTGCGGACGCCGACCGTGCCGCCGTGGCGGCCCACCACCACCCGGGCCAGCGCCAGGCCCAGGCCGCTGCCGGGCGTCCCGGCCGCCGCCGAACCGCGGGCCAGGTCGTCCCAGATGTGGTCGACCTCGTCGGCCGGGATGCCGATGCCCGTGTCCGCCACCTCGACCAGCACGTGGTCGCCCTCGTCGCGGGCCCGGAGCTCGATCCGGTCGCCCGGCTGGGAGAACTTCACCGCGTTGACCAGCAGGTTGTGCACGGCGAGGAACAGGAGGT
>DATCLV010000239.1:0-12211 GCA_036563745.1 Acidimicrobiales bacterium
GCTGTTGACCACCTCCCAGGCCTCCCGGGGCAGCACCTCGCGGGTGGCCCGCAGGTTCGCCCGGGCCGTGACCACCGAGGCGAGGACGCTCGACGGGTTCGCCGGGTCGGCCAGCAGGAACGCGACGACCTCCCGCTCGGAGCGGCCCCGCTCCTCCCGGGGGACGCCGGGCAGGTCGAGCAGGGGCTCCCAGGTCAGCGGCACCGACGTCGGCAGGTCGACCAGCAGGTGCGTGTGCTCGCTGACGACCCGGGCGGTCACCTCGGCGCGCTCGACGTAGCGCGCCGCCCAGTAGAGGTGCTCGGCCACCCGGGAGAGGAGGAGCATCGCCGGTGGTCAGCCCACGGCCCGTCCGGCGGGCGGTTCGGCCCACGAGTCCTCGACCACCCAGGTGTCCTTGCTCCCGCCGCCCTGCGACGAGTTGACGACCAGCGACCCCGCTTGGCGTGCCACCCGGGTCAGGCCGCCCCGGGTCACGTAGCTGCGGCGACCCGTGAGGACGAACGGCCGCAGGTCGACGTGGCGGGGCTCGATGCGGCCGTCGCACAGCGTCGGGACCGTCGAGAGCGACAGGATCGGCTGCGCCACCCACCGGCGGGGGTCGGCCTCGATCCCCGCCGCCACCGCCGCCAGCTCCTCGTCCGACGCCCGGTCGCCGATCACCAGGCCGTAGCCGCCGCTCTCGTCGGCGGGCTTCACCACCAGGTCGCGCAGGTTGTCGAGCACCTGGCGGCGCTCGTCCTCGTAGCAGCACCGCAGCGTCGGCACGTTCGGCAGCAGCGGCTCCTCGCCCAGGTAGTAGCGGATGAGGTCGGGCACCCAGGCGTAGACCACCTTGTCGTCGGCCACCCCCGAGCCCGGCGCGTTGGCGATGGCCACGTGCCCGGCGTGCCAGGCGCGCAGCAGGCCCGGCACCCCCAGGACCGACGTCGGCTCGAACACCTCGGGGTCGAGGTAGAGGTCGTCGACCCGGCGGTAGAGGACGTCGATCCGCTGCGGCCCCGCGATCGTCCGGGCGTAGACCCGGTCGTCGGCGCCCACGTAGAGGTCCCGACCCTCGACCAGCGCCACCCCCATCCGCTGCGCCAGGAAGCTGTGCTCGAAGTAGGCGGAGTTGTGGAGGCCGGGGGTGAGCACCGCCACCGTCGGGCGCTCGACGTCGGGGGCCAGCGATCGGAGCAGGGCGAACAGCTCGTCGGGGTAGTCGTCGACGGGCTGGATGCTCTGGTGCGCGAACAGGTCGGCGAACGCCCGCTTCGACACCAGCCGGTTCTCCAGCAGGTAGCTCACCCCGGACGGGACCCGCAGGTTGTCCTCCAGCACGTAGAAGGTCCCGTCCGCGTCCCGCACCAGGTCGCTGCCGCAGACGTGCGCCCACACGCCGTAGGCGGGGCGGGCGCCCCGGCACTGGGGCCGGTGGTTCGCCGACTCGTCGAGCAGCTCCGCGGGGATGACGCCGTCCCGCACCACGTGCCGGTCGTTGTAGACGTCGTCGATGAACCGGTTCAGGGCGGTGAGGCGCTGGACGAGCCCCGCCTCGACCACCGCCCACTCGCGGGCGTCGACCACCCGGGGGATCACGTCGAACGGCCACGCCCGGTCGACCCCACGGTCGTCGGCGTACACCGTGAACGTGATGCCCATGCCGAGGATGTCGAGGTCGGCGGCGTCCTGGCGGGACTGGAGCTCCGCCGGCCCGAGCTCCCGCAGGTGCTCGACGAGGGCCTTGGCCGCGGGGCGGGCCTGCCCGTCGTGGTCGAGGAGCTCGTCCCAGCCCCGGCGGCGGGCCGGCCGCACGCCCTGCGCTCGCCCCGGTCGTCCGTCCGTCCGCTGCTCGCGCTCGGCGATGGTCATGCGAGCGAGTGTCGGCGCACCCTGTGTCGCCGTTGTTCGCCCCTTGTGACACGCGTGTGAAAAGCCCGGGGGCGGGAGCCCTGGTGGGGTCGCCGCGGGCGTCGACGACGGTCAGCGGAGGCGGACGCCGATCGCCCGGTGGGACCAGAACGGCTCGAAGACGTCGGTGGGGAGGGTCGCGGTGCGGGCGGCGGGGGTGTGGCCCGACGGGTTGTGGAACGTGAGCGTGTCGGCGGCGGGGTCGTGGCCGGTGACCAGCACGAGGTGGCCGCCTCGGCCGGGGGCGGGCCGGTCGGGACGGCGGATCTCGCGGTGGACGGAGGCGATGACCACCGTGGTGCCGCCGGGGTCGTCGCCGTCGGCGTCGGCGTCGGCGAGGAGGGCGCGGAGGTCGTCGGCGTCGAGGTCGCCGTGGACCTCGGCCTCGAGCCCGTGCTCGGCCCGGACGTAGTCGGCGAACGGGCGGTGGTAGAGGCCCCGGATCGACCCGTCGGGCTGGGGCACGTAGGTGCCGTAGGGGAGGCCGGCGGTGAGCAGCTCGTACAGCGGGGGAGCGGTGCCGTCGCGGAGGGTGAGCACCATGCGCAGGCACGCCATCCCGCACCACTCGCCGCACCAGCGGCCGTAGTCGGCGCGGGAGGGCGCGCCGGACTCGGGCCAGCGGGGGTCGTCGGCGGGGTCGTGGCCGTCGTAGACGATGGCGGCGATCAGGTCCGGCGAGGCGTACTGGGTGACGGTCGTGATCGTCCGGGTCGCCGCCGGTGCCGGGGCCGGTGCCGGTGCCGGGTCGTCGGGGGAGTCGTCGACGTGCACGTCGAGACGGTAGGTCTGCGAGGCTCGGGGGATGCAGGTCCGACGTGTTGTCACCGGGCACGACGCCGAGGGGCGGGCCGTGTTCGCCGCCGACGAGATGGTCGACGGGTACCGGCCGGCGATCATGCCGGGCGCCGAGTTCCACCGGCTCTGGGGCGCCGACGCCACGCCCCGCTTCCCCGACGACGGGAGCCGGCCGCCGGAGGGCGACTACTTCCCGCCCGTCGGGGGCTTCCGGTTCGGGACCTTCACGCTGCCGCCGGAGGGCTCGGGCGAGCTGCCCGCCGACCTCGACGTCAGCGCCGCCCTGGCCGACATGGAGGAGCACCTCCCGGGCCTGCTCGCCCACATGGAGCCGAACGACCCCGGCATGCACACGACGGCCACCGTCGACTTCGAGGTGGTGCTGCACGGCGAGGTGGTCCTCGAGCTCGACGACGGGGCCGAGGTCACCCTCCACCCGGGCGACACGGTCGTCCAGAACGGCACCCGCCACCGCTGGCACAACCGCGGCCCGGTGCCCGCCACCCTGGCGGTCGTCATCGTCGGCGCCCACCACGCCCGCGTCCCACCCCGCCCGTAGGGTCTCGCCTGGCGCCCCCCTTGACTGTCACACCCTCTCTGTAGGTTGGTCACCGTGAGTCTTGCTCCCGCGCAGGTCGCGCCGTTCGAGATGGTGTCGGACTTCGAGCCGGCCGGTGACCAGCCGAAGGCGATCGCCGCGCTGGCCGAGGGGATCGAGCGCGGCGACCGGTTCCAGACGCTGCTCGGCATCACCGGCTCGGGCAAGAGCGCCACCATCGCCTGGACCATCGAGAAGGTGCAGCGGCCGACGCTGATCATCGCCCCCAACAAGTCGCTGGCCGCCCAGCTCGCCAACGAGTTCCGGGAGTTCTTCCCGAAGAACCGGGTCGAGTACTTCGTCAGCTACTACGACTACTACCAGCCCGAGGCCTACATCGCGTCGTCCGACACGTACATCGAGAAGGACTCGAGCATCAACGACGACATCGACCGCCTCCGCCACTCCACCACGGCGGCGCTGCTCACCCGGCGCGACGTGATCGTGGTGGCCTCGGTGTCGTGCATCTACGGCCTCGGCTCGCCCCAGGAGTACCGGGAGCAGGTGCTGTTCAACCTGGTGGGCGACGAGATCGACCAGCGGGCGTTCCTGCGCCGCCTGGTCGACATGCAGTACGAGCGCAACGACGTGAACCTCACCCGGGGCAAGTTCCGGGTGCGGGGCGACACCATCGAGGTGCACCCCGCCTACGAGGAGCACGCGCTCCGCATCGAGCTGTTCGGCGACGAGATCGAGCGGATCACCGAGGTCGACCCGCTCACCGGCGAGCAGATCCGTGAGCTGCAGGACCTCTGGATCTACCCGGCCACCCACTACGTCGCCGGCGAGGAGCGGATGCGGAAGGCGATCACCCGCATCGAGGCCGAGCTGGCCGAGCGCCTGGCCTGGTTCGAGAAGAAGGGCAAGCTGCTGGAGGCCCAGCGGCTCCGCATGCGCACCCAGTACGACCTGGAGATGATGCAGGAGCTCGGCTACTGCAGCGGCATCGAGAACTACTCGGCCCCGATCGACGGTCGGGGCCCGGGCGACCCGCCCTACACGCTGCTCGACTTCTTCCCGAAGGACTACCTGCTCATCATCGACGAGAGCCACCAGGCGGTCCCGCAGCTCCACGGCCAGTACGAGGGCGACCGCAGCCGCAAGGAGCAGCTGATCGAGCACGGGTTCCGGCTCCCGTCGGCCGCCGACAACCGGCCGCTCAAGTTCGACGAGATCCTGGAGCGGATCAACCAGGTGATCTTCCTGTCGGCCACGCCGGCGGCCTACGAGCTGGAGGTGTCCTCGCAGGTCGTCGAGCAGGTGGTGCGGCCGACCGGCCTGGTCGACCCCGAGGTGATGGTGCGGCCCACCAAGGGGCAGATCGACGACCTGGTCGAGGAGATCAACAAGCGGGTCGAGCGCGACCAGCGGGTCCTCGTCACCACGCTGACCAAGAAGATGGCGGAGGACCTGTCCGACTACCTGCTGGAGCTGGGCCTGCGGGTCCGGTACCTGCACTCCAACATCGACACGCTGGAGCGCATCGAGATCCTCCGGGCCCTGCGGCTCGGCGAGTTCGACGTGCTGGTCGGCATCAACCTGCTCCGGGAGGGCCTCGACCTGCCCGAGGTGTCGCTGGTGGCGATCCTCGACGCCGACAAGGAGGGGTTCCTGCGCAGCGAGACGTCGCTGGTGCAGACGATCGGCCGTGCCGCGCGGAACGTCGAGGGCCAGGTGATCATGTACGCCGACACGGTCACCGACTCGATGCGCCGGGCCATCAGCGAGACCAACCGGCGCCGTCAGCTCCAGATCGCCTACAACGAGGAGCACGGCATCAACCCGCAGACGGTGCGGAAGGCGGTCACCGACATCCTCGCCTACATCCGGCCGTCCGACGACGGGGCGCCGGTGCCGGGCCAGGGTCGCCGCCGGGGCCGGCCGGGCGCCAACGAGCGGCTCAACAAGGAGCTGGCCAACCTGCCGCCGTCCGAGCTGGGCCGGCTCATCCAGACGCTGGAGGAGGAGATGCACGAGGCCTCGGCCGACCTCCGCTTCGAGTACGCGGCCCGTCTCCGCGACGAGATCCAGGAGCTCAAGCGCGAGCTGCGGGACGCCAACCTCTGACCGACCCTGGCGACCCTGCCGACCCTGCCGAACCTGCCCCCGAAACGGGGAGCCCGCTCCCCGTTTCGGGGGCAGGTTCGGGTCGTCCTCACCGCTCTCGGCGGTGGTCGTAGGCTGCGCCGGCGAGATGAGCGACGTCCGCTACGACGACCCGACGGTGGCCCGGGAGTTCGAGGCCACCCGGTACCGGCACCCCGAGGTGTTCGGGCTGTGGTGCGACCGGATGGGGTCGTGGTTCGAGGTCGGGCCGGTGCAACGGCTCGTGCTCGACGTGGGCGCCGGCACCGGCATCTGGTCGGTGGCGATCGCCGAGCGGTTCGCCGTGCCGGTGCTGGGCGTCGAGCCGGCGGCCGGGATGCGGTCGGTCGCCGCCACCCGGGCCGCGGCGCACCCGCTGGTCGACCAGGTGGCGGCGACGGCCGAGGCGCTGCCGCTCCGCGACCGGGTGGCCACCGCGGCGTGGCTGTCGACGGTCGTCCACCAGTTCACCGACCGGCCGGCGGCCCTGGCCGAGCTGCGCCGGGTGCTGGTACCGGGGGCGCCGGTGCTCGTCCGGACGTTCCTGCCCGAGCGGCACCCCGACGCCGACCTCTGCCGGCACTTCCCCGGTGCCCGCCGGTTCCCGGTGTCGGGCCTCACGCTCGACGGCCTGGTCGCCGACTTCGAGCGGGCCGGGTTCCGGTCGGCGGCGGTCGAGACCGTGCCCGAGCCCCGGGCCGCCACCTACGACGAGGTGCTCGCCCAGTTGCCCCCGGCCCGCGCCGCCGACTCGGCCCTCGTCGCGCTCACCGACGAGGAGTGGGAGGCCGGCCTGGACGGCATCCGCGCCGCCCAGGCCCGCGGCGAGACGCCCCCACCGTTCGAGCTGGACCTCCTGGTCTTCATCTGACCCGAGCCGCTGCCGAACCTGCCCCCGGAACGGGGAGCCCGCTCCCCGTTCCGGGGGCAGGTTCGGGGCAGGTACGCGCCCTGGCCGGCACGGCGAGCGCCGGGACGGCGAGCTAGGCGAGGACGACCTCGACGAGGTCGGGGTCGTCGATGGTCAGGGTCGTGACGGCCTCGTCGTGGAGGGCGGGGGAGAGGTCGCCGGCCGGCGGGTCCCACAGGTCGACCGTGACCACCGTCGTGCCCTTGTCCTCCTTGTGGCGCCAGGTCCCGGCGGGCCGCCCGTCGACCAGGACCAGGCCGGGAGCACCGGCCGGCCGCCACAGCTCCTTGCGGCGAGCCGGGTCGGGCACCAGCGTGGCGCGGTCCCGCTGCTGGAGGAAGGGATCGCCGGCCGCGAGCAGGTGGGTCCGACGAACCGGCTCGGTCGGCGGGGAGGTCAGCGCGGGCACGTCGGTCGCCAGGGCCGCGGTGCGGGTGCCGTCCAGGCGGACCTCGACGACCTCGTCGCCCAGCGCCGCGAACGACGCCGTCGCCTCCTTCGCCCCCAGGCCCGTCCACTCGGCGAACGCCTTCGCCGGCGCCGGGCCGTAGGCGTGGAGGAACCGGCGGACGAGCTCGGCCCGGGCCGCGGCGTGCTCGGCCGGGTCGGCCGAGGCCGGCGGGGAGGCACCGGCGACCATCGTCGGGCCGTCGTCGGCGTAGCGCAGGCCGGCCGCCACGGCCGCCAGCCGGAACAGCTGGTCGGGCACGTGGTGGGCGCCGCAGCGCTCGCACCACGGCTCCCACCCGTCGGCCAGCCGGTCGTGCAGCGCCTCGCTGAGCTCGCCCTTGGTGCGGGCCTTCCCGTCGGCCGCCACCTCGCCCAGCGTCGACGCCACCGTGGCCAGCGCGTCGACGGCGGCGACGCCCAGCGTTGAGAACGTCGGCCACGCCGACCCCAGCGCCGCCTGCGTTGCGGCCTCGTCGCCGGGCGTGGGCAGCGCCCCCACGGTGAACACGGCGAGGTCGTCGGCGGCGAACACGTGGGCGGTGCCCCGCAGCGACAGCGCCCGCACCAGCGTCCCGCCGGCCAGCGCGTGGGCCAGCGTGTCGGCCCGCACGCCCGAGCAGCGGGCGGCGAGCGCCCGCAGCGTGGCGCCGCGGGGGTAGTCGGGCAGCGCGGCCCGGGCGGCGGCCGCCAGCGCCGCGGGCGACACCGCCGGCCGGGGCGAGCCGGCGGTCAGCCCGTGGCTCGCGGCCCGGAAGGCGACGGCCTGCTCGGCGGACACGGCGACGGTGACGGGGGGCGCCTTCGACACGTTCCGGGGAGCCATGCCTCCATCCTGCCCAGATTCGCGGCGAACATCCGTTCCCTGGTTGCGCGGGCACGCTAGCGTGGTTGGCCGTGGCCGATTCGCTGGTGATCCGGGGCGCCCGGGAGCACAACCTCAAGAACGTGTCGCTCGAGCTGCCCCGCGACAAGCTCATCGTCTTCACGGGCCTGTCCGGCTCGGGGAAGAGCTCGCTGGCGTTCGACACGATCTACGCCGAGGGCCAGCGCCGGTACGTCGAGTCGCTCAGCGCCTACGCCCGCCAGTTCCTGGGCCAGATGGACAAGCCCGACGTCGACTTCATCGAGGGCCTGTCGCCGGCCATCTCGATCGACCAGAAGTCGGCGTCGCGGAACCCGCGGTCGACGGTCGGCACGATCACCGAGGTCTACGACTACCTCCGCCTCCTCTATGCCCGCATCGGCGTGCCCCACTGCCCGGAGTGCGGGGCCACGATCACCCGGCAGACGCCGCAGCAGATCGTCGACCGGATCATCGAGCTGCCCGAGGGCACCCGCTTCCAGGTGCTGGCCCCGGTGGTGCGGGGTCGCAAGGGCACCTACGAGACGCTGCTGGCCGACCTGAGCGCGCAGGGCTTCGCCCGCGCCCGCATCGACGGCGAGCTGCACGAGCTCACCGAGAAGATCGAGCTGGCCCGCTACGAGCAGCACACGATCGAGGTGGTGGTCGACCGGCTGGTCCGGCGCGACGGCATCGAGCGCCGCCTCACCGACTCGCTGGAGACGGCGCTGCGCCTGGCCGACGGCGTGGCCGAGGTGCAGATCGTCAACCGGAAGGGCGGCCCGGGCGAGAGCGGCGAGGGCGGCGAGGAGGAGGGCCTCGCCGACGACACGATGACGTTCTCGCAGCACCTGGCCTGCCCCAACGGCCACGGCAGCTTCGACGAGCTGGCGCCGCGGAACTTCTCGTTCAACTCGCCCTACGGCGCCTGCGAGACGTGCGACGGCCTGGGCACCCGGTTCGAGGTCGACCCCGAGCTGGTGGTGCCCAACCCCGAGGCCACGATCGGCGAGGGCGCGCTCGCGCCGTGGGCCGGGGGCAACCAGCGCTACTTCCACCGGCTGGTGGCGGCGGTGGCCGACGAGATCGGCGTGGCGCTCGACACCCCGTGGTCCGAGCTCACCAAGCGCCAGCGCGACGCCTTCCTCTACGGCAAGGGCGTCGACAAGGTGTGGGTGCGGTTCAAGAACCGCTACGGCCGCGAGCGCACCTACCACGCCAACTACGAGGGCGTGATCCCCTACCTGCAGCGGCGGCACAGCGAGGCCGAGTCCGACAGCAGCCGCGAGCAGGTCGAGGGCTACATGCGCGAGGTGCCCTGCCCGGCGTGCGGCGGGGCCCGGTTGAAGCCGCTGTCGCTGGCGGTGACGATCGACGGGAAGTCGCTGGCCGACATCTGCAACCTGTCGATCGGCGAGGCCGCCGCCACGCTGGCCGGCCTGGAGCTGTCCGAGCGCGACCGGCTCATCGCCGAGCGGGTGGTGAAGGAGATCAACGCCCGCATGGGCTTCCTGCTCGACGTCGGGCTCGACTACCTCACGCTGTCCCGCAGCGCGGCCACGCTGGCGGGCGGCGAGGCGCAGCGGATCCGGCTGGCGTCGCAGATCGGGTCGGGCCTGGTGGGCGTGCTCTACGTGCTCGACGAGCCGTCGATCGGCCTGCACCAGCGCGACAACCACCGGCTCATCGAGACGCTCGTCCGGCTGCGCGAGCTGGGCAACACGGTGCTGGTGGTCGAGCACGACGAGGACACCATCCGGGTGGCCGACCACGTGGTCGACATCGGGCCGGGCGCGGGGGAGCACGGCGGCGAGATCGTGCACTCGGGCTCGGTGAAGCAGCTGCTGCGCAACAAGCGGTCGATCACCGGCCAGTACCTGTCGGGGAAGAAGACCATCCCCGTGCCGGCGCAGCGCCGCCAGCCGAGCGACAAGTGGCTGGTGGTGAAGGGCGCCCGCGAGCACAACCTCAAGAACATCGAGGCCCGGTTCCCGCTGGGCTGCTTCGTGGCGGTCACGGGGGTGTCGGGGTCGGGCAAGTCGACCCTGGTGAACGACATCCTCTACCGGGCGCTCATGCAGCGGATCTACAAGTCGAAGGTGCCGCCCGGGCTGCACACGTCGGTGCAGGGCATCGAGCTGCTCGACAAGGTGATCGACATCGACCAGTCGCCGATCGGGCGCACGCCGCGGTCGAACCCGGCCACCTACACGGGCGTGTTCGACCACATCCGGAAGCTGTTCGCCGCCACCCAGGAGGCGAAGGTCCGGGGCTACCTGCCGGGCCGGTTCAGCTTCAACGTGAGCGGCGGCCGGTGCGACGCCTGCGCGGGCGACGGCACGATCAAGATCGAGATGCACTTCCTGCCGGACGTGTACGTCCCGTGCGAGGTGTGCAAGGGCGCCCGCTACAACCGCGACACGCTCGACATCACCTTCAAGGACCACAACATCGCCGACGTGCTCAACCTGAGCTGCGAGGAGGCGGCCGAGTTCTTCGCCAACCAGCCGGCGATCGCCCGCCACATGCGCACGCTGGTCGACGTGGGCCTGGGCTACGTGCGGCTGGGGCAGCCGGCCACCACGCTCTCGGGCGGGGAGGCGCAGCGGGTGAAGCTGTCGAGCGAGCTGGCCAAGCGGTCGACCGGCCACACCATCTACATCCTCGACGAGCCCACCACCGGCCTCCACTTCGAGGACGTGCGGAAGCTGCTCACCGTGCTGTCGCGCCTGGTCGACCAGGGCAACACGGTGCTGGTGATCGAGCACAACCTCGACGTGATCAAGACGGCCGACTGGGTGATCGACCTCGGTCCCGAGGGCGGCAGCGGGGGCGGCACGATCGTCGCCACCGGGCCCCCGGAGGACATCGTGAAGGAGCCCGCCAGCTGGACGGGCCAGTTCCTGGCCCCGCTGCTCGGCATGGACCGCCCCGACGCCTGAGCCGCGTCGCACCGGTGATCCCGGCGCCGCGGGCCCCGTCTGGGAAGGGCGACGCCGGGTACGCACACCCCATGAGCACCGGAATCAGCATCGCGCTCATCGCGATCGGCGCGATCCTCACGTTCGCGCTCGAGCGCGAGGCGGAGGGCATCAACCTCGACATCGTCGGCATCATCCTGATGCTGGTCGGCGTCCTCGGCCTCGTGGTCAGCGCGCTCTTCTGGAGCAGCTGGAGCCCGTACGCCCGGAGCCGCCGCACGACGGTGGTCCGGGAGCGCGAGGACCCGCTGTCGGAGTACTGAACCGGCGGGGGAGGCCCGCGCGGGCGAGCGACGACGGGGAGCGTCGGACAACCGAACCACGACGGACGCCGACGGGGCCGAGCAGCCCCGTCGGCGGTCGCGTCGGCGCGGACGGCGGGCGGGCCGGCGTTACTTCAGCTCGAGCATCCGCTGCAGGGCGACCTTGGCCTGCTCGGCGGTGACGGGGTCGACGGTGATCTGGTTGGGCACGCGTCCCTCGACGAGCTCCTCCAGCACCCACGCCAGGTGCGGCAGGTCGATGCGGTTCATCGTGGAGCACGGGCAGATCAGCGGGTCGAGCGACACCACGGTCTTGTCCGGGTGCTCCTGGGCCAGCCGGTTCACCAGGTGGACCTCGGTGCCGACGGCGATGGTCGACCCGGCGGGCGCGGCGGCGACGGCCTTGATGATGTAGTCGGTGGAGCCGACCTGGTCGGCGAGCAGGACGGTCTCGTGGGGGCACTCGGGGTGGACGACCACGATGCCCTCGGGGTGCTCGGCCCGGAAGGCCTCGACGTTCTCGGGTCGGAACCGCTGGTGGATCGAGCAGTGCCCCTTCCAGAGGAGGAAGCGGGCGTCCTTGCAGTCGGCCTCGCTGAGCCCGCCGCGCTCGTGGCGGGGGTTCCACACCCGCATCTCGTCGAGGCCGTAGCCCATGGCGACGCCGGTGTTGCGGCCGAGGTGCTGGTCGGGGAAGAAGAGGACCTTGTCGCCCTGCCGGAACGCCCACTCGAGGACGGCCCGGGCGTTGGTCGACGTGCAGACCGCGCCGCCGTGGCGTCCGACGAACGCCTTCAGCGACGCGGCCGAGTTCATGTAGGTGATCGGGACGATGCGCTCGACGTCGGTGACCTCGGCCAGCGCCTCCCACGCCTCCTCGACCTCGTCGATGTCGGCCATGTCGGCCATGGAGCAGCCGGCGTTGAGGTCGGGGAGCACGACCTTCTGGCCGTCGTGGGTGAGGATGTCGGCCGATTCGGCCATGAAGTGCACGCCGCAGAACACGATGAACTCGGCCTCGGGCCGCTCCTGGGCCAGCACCGACAGCCGGTACGAGTCCCCGCGGGCATCGGCCCACCGGATGATCTCGTCACGCTGGTAGTGGTGCCCGAGGACGAAGAGGCGATCGCCCAGCGTGGCCTTGGCCTCGCCGATCCGGCGGTTGAGGTCATCCGGGTCCGCGGCGGTGTAGTCGTCCACCAGCGGGATCTGGAGCCGAAGCATCACTTTTCCTCCGTCGAGGTGAGCCCTGGTTGGGTGGACGGTGGGGACAGCCCGGTCGCCTCTCCCACGGGGATGTCGTCCCCAGGGCAGATATGTCGCCGGTAGTTCCGGGCCGGCGTTGCCGGACAGTGTAAGGACGCAAGGAGTGGTTCAGGCCAGCTGAGGGCC
>DATCLV010000797.1:0-2482 GCA_036563745.1 Acidimicrobiales bacterium
AGGCGCCGGGCCACGAGCGGGATCGACGTGCCCTGCACCAGCACCGAGACGAGCACGACGAAGAAGACGACGGCGAAGATCCGCCGGCCGCCCGGGACGCCCTCGACGAGCGGGTAGGTGGCGAGCACGATCGGCACCGCACCCCGCAGCCCCACCCACGACACCATGGCCATCCGGCGCAGGCCCGGGCGGAACGGCGCCAGGAGCGGCACGACGGCGACCGGCCGGGCCACGGCCATCAGCGCGAGCGTGACGAGCAGCGCCCGCCCGGCGATCGGGCCCAGCTCGGAGGGGACCACCAGCAGGCCGAGGCTGAGGAACACCGCGATCTGCATGAGCCACGACAACCCGTCGGCGAAGCGCTTCAGGCTCCGGCGGTGGATGACCCGGCGGGCGTTGCCGAGGGTGAGGCCCGCGACGTACACGGCGACGAAGCCGCTGCCCCCGGCAAGGGACGTCAGCCCGAACACCCCGAGCACGACGGCGACGAGGGCCACGGGGTACAGGCCCTCGTAGCCCAGCCGCAGCCGGTTGAGGACCACGACCGCGAGGCGGGCGAGCACGTAGCCGGCCACGGTGCCCACGCCCATCTGGGCCACGAACAGCGGCACGAGGTCGACCACCGAGGTGCCCGGCTCGGTGAGAAGCTCGATGCAGGCGACGGTGAGGAACACCGCCATGGGGTCGTTGCTGCCCGACTCCAGCTCGAGCAGCGGCCGCAGCGGCGGCTGCAGGCTGACGTTGCGCGACCGCAGGGTGGCGAACACCGCGGCGGCGTCGGTCGAGGACACGATCGAGCCGAGCAGCAGGCCGGTCGTGGTCGACACGTCGAGCACCCGCGCGGCCACGAGACCGGTCACGACGGCGGTGACCGCCACGCCGACGGTGGCCAGGAGGAGCCCGGGGGCCAGCACCGGGCGCACGGCCCGCCAGTCGGTGTCGAACCCGCCGCCGAAGAGGATGAAGGCCAGGGCGACCACCCCGACCGTCTGGGCCAGCTCGTAGTCGTCGAAGTCGATGCCGCCCGGCACCTCCGACCCGGCCAGCACGCCGATGGCCAGGAACAGCAGCAGCGACGGCACGCCGAACCGGTCGGACAGCTTGCTGGCGAGCACCCCGGCCAGCAGCAGCCCGGCGGCGACCGCCATCGCCGGCCCCGGGTCGATCATCGTGGGCCCGCCCGGTGGCGCACGTCGACCCTCACGCCGGCACCGGCCGGCGCCGCGCCACCACCGCACCCCCGGGGGCCAGCACGGCGTGGCCCCCGGCGAGCCGGCTGCCGGGGCTGGCCGCCAGCTCCGCCTCGACCCCGTCGATGCGCACCGGGCCGCCGGCCCCGCCGAGGTCGGCCACGACCACGACGTCGCCCCGCTGCAGGACCACGGTCCCCGACCCGTCGTCGCCGTGGGCCTCGACGTTGCCCCGGCGGGCGTCCCGCAGGGCCGGCTCGCGCCGGCGCAGCGCCAGCAGCTCCCGGTACCAGGCGAGCACGTCGCGGTGGGGCGGGTGGTCCCGCTCCTCCCACCGCAGCACCGACGCCTCCCGGCTCGCCGGGTCCTGCGGGTCGGCCACCTCCTCCGGCGACCACCCGAAGCGGGCGAGGTCGCGCTGCCGGCCCCGCCGCACCGCCTCGGCCACGCCGGGGTCGGGGTGGTCGGTGACGTAGAGGAACGGCGTCGAGGCCGCCCACTCCTCGCCCTGGAAGATCAGCGGCACGTGCGGCGCGGCCAGCACCAGGGCGGTCGCCCCGTAGAGGGCCACCGGGTCGACGAGGTGGCTCAGCCGCTCGCCCCGGGCCCGGTTGCCGACCTGGTCGTGGTTCTGCAGCCCCGCGACCAGCCGGTGGAGGGGGGTGGCGAGGTCCAGCGGCCGGCCGTGGCGCCGCTGTCGGCTGGGCGACCACCGGCCCCGGTAGCGGTAGCCGTGGGCCAGCACGTCGGCGACCTCGCTCGCCGCGCCGGTGAAGTCGAGGAGGTGGCCGCCGCGCTCGCCGGTGAGGGCGACGTGCAGCGCGTGGTGCAGGTCGTCGGTCCACATGCCGTCCAGCCCCAGACCACCGGCCTCGGGCGGCTCGACGAGCCGGGGGTCGTTGGCGTCGGTCTCGGCGATCAGGACCAGCGGCCGCTCCAGCGACGCGGCCAGCGCCCCGACCTCCTCGGCCAGCTCGGCGAGGAACGGGTGGGCCGAGCGGTCGTGGAGGGTCTGCACCGCGTCGAGGCGCAGGCCGTCGACGTGGAAGTCGCGCAGCCACCGCCGGGCGTTGTCGACGAGGAACGCCCGCACCTCGTCGCTGCCCGGTCCGTCGAGGTTCACCGCGTCGCCCCAGGGGGTCGCCGCCTGGCGGGTGAGGTAGGGACCGAACTCCTCCAGGTGGTTCCCGTACGGCCCGAGGTGGTTGTAGACGACGTCGAGCACGACGGCGAGGCCCCGGCGGTGGCAGGCGTCGACGAAGCGCTGGAGGCCGTGCGGACCGCCGTAGGGC
>DATCLV010000806.1:0-4038 GCA_036563745.1 Acidimicrobiales bacterium
CGGAACGTGTCCTGCACCAGCTCGAAGTCGTCGTCGAGGTGGCGGGGGCCGGGCCCGTCGATCGAGGCGAGGAACGCCGGCGACCGGTAGGTGGCCACGAAGGGCCGGGTGGCGTCCAGGGCGTCGGCCGGGACGCCCCACTCGGCCTCGCGGCCGAACAGCTTGGCGGCGACGTCCGCGACGGCCTCGGCGGCGAAGGCGCAGGTGATGCGGGCCTCCTCGTCGCCCTTGCCGCCGTAGTCGAGCAGCGTGCGGGCCGTCTCGACGGCGGCGGCGGCGTGCGCCAGGTCGTAGGCGACGACCTGGTCGTCGTCCACCGAGCCGGTGGCGGCGAGATGGCGCAGCGCGTCGTGGACGACCCCGTGGGCGGTGTCGACGGCTGCGGCGGCGGCCTTCAGATCGGGCGCGACGTCGCTCATGTCCACGGAAGGTATTCGGCCGGCTGCGGAACCGCCCAGTTTCGGGTTACCGGCGGAAACCGCCGGGGCGCCCGCCGACCGGTCGCCGGACGCGGTGGAGGCCCCCTGGCCGCACCCCGCGCTGGTGTCGGCCAGGAGGACCACCGTCCCGTGCCCGCAGGCCACCGCCGGGCCCGACCCCGGGTGGGTCGGGCGTCGGCGGCGCTGCGGACGAACGCCTCAGGAGGGAAGCCCGCCGGTGGCGGTGAGGTCGTCGATGGCCTCGTAGCCGGCGACGAAGTCCTCCGTGATGTCGATGACCTCGTCACCGGAGGGGACCTCGATGTCGAAGCCGCCGCCGTAGTCGAGGAAGTCCATCGAGACGCTCATGCCACCCAGGCCGGCGGTGTCGCCCCCGCCGAGGTCGGCCATCGTCTCGTCGTCGAAGGTGAAGTTCACCCGGCGGATCAGGTCGTCGGGGCCGACCCACACCTCGATCGGGAAGGTCACGTCGGCCATGTCGCCCGCGGAGCCCAGGTCCTCGGGGGAGAGGCCCTGCACCTCGAGCATCTCGGCCATGTCGACCTCGGCGGCGATCCCGTTGACCGGCACGCCGTCGATCTCGTCGGTGCCGAGCGCCTCGGCGTCCTCCGACCCACGGATCAGCTCCAGCAGCACCTGCGGGTCGTAGGCCTGGCCGCCGCCGAGCGCCCCCGCGGCCTCGCCGGGCAGCACGTCGCCGAGGGCCGCCACGTCGACCTTGCCCCAACCGTCGCCCATGCTGGCGAACGCCGTGAGCAGGCTGCCGGCGCCGCCCAGCGACTCGGCGGCCCCGGGCGGCACGTCGCCCATCATGGCCCCGAAGAACGGCGCCCGGATGTACATGGCGTCGGTGTCGACCACGTACTCGATGGTCAGGTCGCCCATCGACATGCCCGGCGGCAGGTCATCGCCGCCCATCGAGCCCATGATCCCCTCGAACATGACGCCCATGTCCATCCGCATGTGGTTGCGGGTGCCGTCGAACTCGCCCGTGGCGATCGGCCCGCCGAAGTCGACCGCCCGGCCGTCGAGCTCCATGTCCAGCGTCATCTCGTAGCGGTACGACTCGCCGGTGGACTGCTCGACCACCTTCGTGAGGTAGCCGGGGCTGGCCTCGAACCCGCCCGCCTCGGCCCCGCTGTCCGGGCCCTCGAGCTCGACGCCCGAGACGTCGTCGCCGGCCTGATCGTCGTCATCCCCACAGGCCGTGCCCACCAGCAACAGGGCGGCTCCGCCCAGCGCGGCCAGCCGGCGCATCGTCGTCTTCCCCATCGGACCTCGGCTCCTGTCCCTCGTCCCGTGTTCCTGGGATGTCAGGCTCGCACGCGGCGGCCGCGGGCCTGATCGGGGAAATCCCCCGAGCACCCGGGGCATCCCCCTGGGGGTGCCGGACCTCCCGAATCGTGCCGATCCCGCCGACCTGCGTAGCTTTCTGGCCATGACGACGATCGACCGTCCGTTCGGCCGCCACTACGAGGACTTCCAGGTGGGTGACGTCTACCGCCACTGGCCGGGCAAGACGATCACCGAGTACGACGACCACCTGTTCTGCATGATCACGATGAACCACCACCCGTTGCACACCAACGCGTGGTTCGCCGAGAACGAGACCGTGCAGAAGCAGAACGTGGTGGTCGGGAACCTCGTCTACTCGCTGGTCCTGGGCATGAGCGTCCCCGACGTGAGCGGCGCCGCCGTCGCCAACCTGGAGGTGGAGTCGCTCAAGCACTCCAAGCCCACCTACCACGGCGACACCATCTACGCCGTCACCAAGGTCCTCGACAAGAAGGAGACCTCCGACGGCAAGCGCGGCATCGTCACCGTCGAGACCAAGGGGATCAACCAGCGCGGCGAGGAGGTCTGCTACTTCCGCCGGAAGCTGATGGTGTGGAAGGCCGCCGAGGCCCCCGACCGGCAGTTCCCCTACGACGACGACGTCTTCCCGGATGCCTGACGGGCCGCGGCCCGGCGGGCCGGGCGGTCCCGACCGTCCCGACCGGTCCGACCGGCTGCGGCCGGCGGCCCACGGGTTCGCCGGGGCCGGGGCTGCCGACGCCTACGAGCAGGCCCGGCCCTCCTACCCGGCGGAGGCCGTCGCCCACGTCGTCGGCCACGGCGGCCTGGGCCCGGGGCGCCGGGTGCTCGATCTGGCCGCCGGCACCGGCAAGCTCACCCGCCTGCTGGTGCCGTCGGGCGCCGAGGTGGCGGCGGTCGAGCCGGTGGCCGAGATGCGGGCCCACCTGGCGTCGATCGACCCGCCGATCGAGGTCCTCGACGGCACCGCCGAGGCGATCCCGCTGCCCGACGCCTCGGTCGACGTGGTCACCGTCGCCCAGGCGTTCCACTGGTTCGACCCGCCGGCGGCGCTGGCCGAGATCCGCCGGGTGCTCGTGCCGGGCGGGTGGCTGTTCCTGCTGTGGAACACCCGCGACCGGGGCCACGACTGGGTCCGGCAGTTCGGGGACCTGCTGGTCGACGGTGACGACGGCGTCGCCGAGCGGCCCTACGACAGCTACTACGACGTCGACTACGGGGAGGTGGTGGCCACCGCCGCCCCCGGGGCGTTCGGCCCCGTCGCCCGCTGGGAGCACCGGTGGGAGCAGCCCACCGACGAGGAGCTGCTGGTGGCGCGGGCCGCGTCGGTGAGCGTGGTGGGCCTGCTCGCCCCCGCCGATCGGGACACGGTGCTCGACCGGGTGCGTAACCTGGCCCGCACCCACCCCGACCTGGCGGGTCGGTCGTGGTTCGGGTTCCCCTACGTGACCCGCGTGTGGCGGTGGCAAGCGACGACGGACGAAGCGACGGACGGCACGGGCAGCTCGTCGGCCTGACCGACCGGGAGGCCCTCCTCGCCTGGGGGAGGGACGGGCTGCGCGACCTCCCGTGGCGCCGCACCCGCGACCCGTGGAAGGTCCTGGTGTCGGAGGTCATGGCCCAGCAGACCCAGGTCGAGCGGGTGGTGCCGCTGTACGAGCGGTTCGTCGCCCGGCTGCCGCACCCCCACGCCTGCGCCGCCGCCCCGGTGTCGGCGGTGCTGTGGCTGTGGTCGGGCCTCGGCTACAACCGGCGGGCCGTGGCGCTGCACGACTGCGCCACCGCCATCGTCGAGCACCACGGCGGAGAGGTGCCCGACGACCTCGACGCCCTGCTCGCCCTCCCCGGCGTCGGGCCCTACACGGCCCGGGCCGTGCTGGCGTTCGCGTTCGAGCGGCCGGTGGGCGTGGTCGACACCAACGTGGGGCGGGTGCTGGCCCGCTGGGCCGGCCGCCCGCTGGGGGCGAAGGAGGCGCAGGCCCGGGCCGACGCTCTGGTGCCCGAGGGCCGGCCCGAGTGGGCGTGGCTGTGGAACCAGTCGGTGATGGAGCTGGGCGCCACCGTGTGCAAGCGGCGCAACCCCGACTGCGACCGCTGCCCGCTCACCCACCGGTGCACGTGGGCGGCGGCCGGGCGGCCGCAGCCCGACCCCGCCGACGGCTCGGCCGGCGTCGGCCGCGGTCAGTCGCGCTTCGAGGGCAGCGACCGTCAGGGCCGGGGTCGCCTGGTGGCGGCGCTGCGGCGAGGGCCGGTGGCGCTGGGCGACCTGGCCGACGTGATGGGC
>DATCLV010000809.1:0-4913 GCA_036563745.1 Acidimicrobiales bacterium
CCCCTACACGGAGGCGCTGCTGGGGTCGATCCCCCGGATCGAGAACCCGAGCCACACCCCGCTGGCCGCCATCCCGGGCCGGCCGCCCGACCTCGCCGACCTGCCGCGCGGGTGCCGCTTCGCACCCCGCTGCCGCTACGCGCAGGAGCGCTGCCTGCAGGAGGCGCCGGAGCTGGCGCCCGACCCGGCCGGCGGCGCGGGTGCCGCCGCCCACCTCCACCGGTGCTTCTTCCCGGTGGGCACGCCCGAGGGCGCCGCCGCCCTGGCCCGCAACGAGGCGGCGGGCCGCACGGCGGCGGGCACGCCCCTCACGTCCAACGGCGCGGCCGAGCCGCCGGAGGCTGCGCCGTCCGATCGTCCCCCCGCCGCAGCATCCGCCGCTGAGATCGGCGGGGGGACGGTCGTCCACGACGAACAGGAGACGCGCTGATGGCCGGCAGCGGGACCGCCCAGCTCCGCGACCGCGACGACATCGTCTTGCGGGTCGAGCACCTCACCGTCGAGTTCCCCGCCCGCCGGGGCGCCAAGGTGCACGCCGTGTCCGACGTGAGCTTCGATGTCGCCGAGGGCGAGACGCTCGGCCTCGTCGGCGAGTCGGGCTGCGGCAAGTCGACCACCGGCCGGGCGATCATGCAGCTCCCGCCGCCCACCGCCGGATCGGTCCGCTTCCGCGAGCACGAGCTCACCCGGCTGCGGGGCGAGGAGCTGCGCCGCACCCGCACCCAGCTCCAGATGATCTTCCAGGACCCGATCTCGTCGCTGAACCCGCGCCGCCGGGTCCGCGACATCGTCGCCCAGGGCCTCGACATCTGGCACCCCGGCGCGCCCGGCAACGACGAGCGGGTCGACCGGGTCCTCAGCGACGTGGGCATGGACCCGGCGCTGGTCGCCGACCGGCGCCCCCACCAGTTCTCCGGCGGCCAGTGCCAGCGCATCTGCCTGGCCCGGTCGCTGGTCCTCGACCCCGACGTGCTCATCTGCGACGAGCCCGTCTCGGCCCTCGACGTCTCCGTGCAGGCCCAGATCCTCAACCTGCTGGAGGCCATGAAGGCCCGCTACCGGCTGACCATGGTGTTCATCGCCCACGACCTGGCCGTGGTGAAGAACATCAGCGACCGCGTCGCGGTCATGTACCTGGGCAAGATGTGTGAGATCGGGCCGTCCGACACCCTCTACCAGGAGCCGGCCCACCCCTACACGCGCTCGCTGCTCGCGTCGATCCCCCGACCGGTGCCGGGCACCCGCCCGACCGACCCGGCGCTCGAGGGCGAGCTGCCGTCGCCGATCGATCCGCCGTCCGGCTGCCGCTTCCGCACCCGCTGTCCACGTGCCGACGAGCGCTGCGCGAGCGAGGAGCCGGCGATGCAACCGGCAGGCCCCGACCACTTCGTGGCCTGCCACCACCCGCACGTCCCGATGCCAACGAGGGCACCTCACAAGGGGGAGCGATGAAGCGACAGCACACGATGAGGACGAGGCGGTGGCTGGGGATGCTCGCCGCCGGCCTCTTCCTCGCCGCCGCCTGCGGGGGTGACGGCGACGGGGGCGGCAGCGGCGCAGCCGAAGGCTCGGCCGGCGACGTCTCCTCGCTGGGCGACAACATCCTGATCGGCCCCCAGGAGCGCGAGGGCGAGCCCGTCTCCGGCGGCACCATCGAGGTCGGTCTGGAGAGCGAGACCAACAGCTACCTCCCCAGCGCCTTCCAGGGCAGCCAGGCCGGCTACAACGTGGCCTACGCCATCTACGACCCGCTGGTCACCCGCGACGCCAACGGCGACATCCAGCCGTACCTGGCCGAGTCGATCCAGCCCAACGAGGACTTCACGGAGTGGACGCTGAAGCTGCGCCCCGACGTGAAGTTCCACGACGGCACGCCGCTCAACGCCGAGGCGCTGAAGCGGAACATGGACGACTACCTGAAGGCGCCCACCGCCAACACGGCCGGCTCGCTGCGCGACGTCTCGATGGAGGTCGTCGACGAGCTCACCGTGAAGTACGTGCTGGAGAACCCCAACGCGGTGTTCCCCGACAGCCTCGCCGGCGTGATCGGGTGGCCGTTCTCGCCCGATGCCGCCGACCGGCTCGGCGACGACTTCGGCAGCCAGCCCGTCGGCACCGGGCCGTTCAAGTTCGTGAGCTGGGAGCGGGACGGCGCCTTCGTCGTCGAGCGCAACGAGGACTACTGGCAGGAGGGCCTGCCGTACCTCGACGGCATCACGTTCCGGCCGATCCCCGACGAGGAGACCCGGGCCACCTCGCTGGAGAGCGACGACATCCAGGCCACCCAGAGCGTGCGCCTCTCGTCGTTCCTCACCCGGGTGAAGGACATCCCCGGCGTCACCGTGTACCTGGGGCTCGGCAACGGCGCCGGCAACATCATGTTCAACACCGAGGCGCCGCCGGTCGACGACGTGCGGGTCCGCCAGGCGCTCGCCCACGCCCTCGACCAGGAGGCCCTGGTGGAGCTGGTGGCCGGCGAGGCCGCGGTGGCCACGGAGCTGCGGTCGCAGTTCTTCTGGTCGGAGAGCCCCTACTTCTCGGAGGCCGTGCACGAGGCCTGGCCCGAGTACGACCCCGACGAGGCCCAGTCCCTGCTCGAGGAGTACGTGAACGACCCGCAGCGCTCCGACGGCAAGGCGCCCGGCGAGCCGGTGTCGCTCACCTACGACTGCA
Organism: Acidimicrobiales bacterium; assembly: GCA_036563745.1. GTDB lineage: Bacteria > Actinomycetota > Acidimicrobiia > Acidimicrobiales > VFJN01 > DASXTK01. Next base: position 2,674 of record DATCLV010000809.1, read on the forward strand.
CCAACGTGCCCAGCCTCATCGAGCAGGCCACCGCCGTCCAGGGCATGTGGGAGGAGATCGGCGTCGAGGTCGACGTGGAGCCGATGGAGCAGTCGGCCCACATCTCCGGGGCCCTCACCGGTGACTACCAGGTGAAGTGCTTCCGGGCCGGTGTCGACCAGGACCCGCTCACCACCTTCCAGACCGCCCTGGGCGACCCCGAGCGGGTGATCACCAACTTCACCAACTACTCGAACCCGGCGGTCGACGAGGCCATCGCGGCCCTGCGGACCACCCCGGACGTGGAGCTGCGGGCCACGGCGGTGGAGGCGCTCGGCCTCCAGCTCGTCGAGGACATGCCGATCTACTGGACCGGCAGCGACCTCACGTTCATCGCCGCCAGGGAGGGCGTGAACGGCATCGCCAGCTGGCTGCTGCCGGACGGGTCGCCCGGCGACGGCGCCGCCCCGGCCATCACGTTCTGGAGCCAGGTCTGGCTGAGCGACGAGTAGTCCGCGGCCTCGCCGGCCTCCACGGTCTGCGGGGCCCGGGACGGCGAGGTGGGGTCGGGGTTCCCAGTACCCGGCCCCACCGGAGCCGTCCTTCCGGGCACCGGCGTCCTAGCCTGTCCCGGATGCTCCAGGTACCGGCAACGGCGGGCCGGTCATGACCGAGGCCGGCCGACGCGTCCCGCGCACGGGCCGGGGCGAGCAGACGCGCGACGTCCTGCTCGCCTCGGCACGCGAGGTGTTCTGGGAGAAGGGCTACCTCGACACGAGGGTGGCCGACATCGCCGAGCACGCCGGCGTGTCCCACGGCAGCTTCTACACCTACTTCGACTCGAAGGAGGACGTGCTGTGGGCCATCGCCTCCGACCTGAGCGAGATCACCGTGAGCACCGCCCGCGGTGTGCGCCGCGAGGCGGGCGGCGACGAGGTGAAGGCCATCGAGATGGCCAACCGCCGGTACCTGCAGATGTACCTGGACAACCGCAAGGTCATGCGGTTGATGGAGGACGTCGCCACCTTCAACCCGGAGATGCGCGACGCCCGGATCGCCACCCGGACCCAGTTCGTGCACATGTCGACCCGGTCGATCAAGCGACTGCAGGAGCAGGGCCGGGCCGACCCCAGCCTCGACGCCGCCTGCGCCGCCACGGCGCTGGTGGGGATGGTGAGCAGCTTCGCCTACCAGATGGTGTCGGCCCAGACGGTCGAGTTCGACCTCGACACCGCGGTCCACACGCTCACCACGTTGTGGGCCCGGGGCATCGGCCTGAAGGAGGTCGACGAGCCGCGGGACGGTGACGGCGACGGGAGCGACGGCGACGCCGCCACGGCTGCCGAGGCCGAGGCGGCGGGGGCCGGGGTCGTCCGGGGCGACGGCCACGCCGACCTGGTCGCCAGCACCGGGACCGACGACACCGACACGGCAGGTGACGGCGCCACGGCCGCCGACGCCGACGGCAACGACAGCGACGGCGACGACAACGACGGCAACGACGGCGACGACCCGGCGGCCTGACCCGCCGGTCCCGGCGCCCCGCCCGGTTCAGCCGGGCGGCGTGACCGGCCCGCGCGCCGGGCGAGGGAGGCGGAAGCGCCAGACGACCTCACCGTCCTCTTCGACTTCGCCGTCGAACGCGAACCCCAGCTTCCCGAGGATGTGGTTCGACACGTTGGGCTCCGGGAGGGTGTGGGCGATGACCGCGGTGACCGCCGCGTCGGCGAACGCCTCGGCGAGCATCGCCCGGGCGGCGGCGGTCGCCAGCCCCCGCCCCCGGCGGCCCTCGGCGATCTCGTAGCCCAGCTCGACCACGCCGCCCTGGGGCGGCCCCTTGAAGCCGCCCCAGCCGACCAGCTCCGGCGGGTCCTCGGTGAGGAACAGCCGGGCGCCCCAGGCGTCCCACCCGGGGCGGGAGGCGATGGCGTCCCGGGTGGGCGCCAGCGCCTCGGCGAAGGTCGCCCAGCCGGCGGCGACGTCGCACCCGAGCGCCTCGGCGAGCGCGCCGTCGCCCGCCAGCGCCGCATCCATCAGCCGCACGTCGGCAGGCACCAGCCGGATCACGCCGGCAGCGTAGGCCGCGCCCCGGTCCCCGGGCCGCTCGGGTCAGCCGGTGGCCGCCGCGTCGCCGCGGTAGAGCTCCCGGAGGCGCCGCTTGTAGATCTTGCCGTTGTCCTGGCGGGGCAGCTCGTCGGTGAACTCGACCTGCTGCGGGCACTTGTAGTGGGCCAGGCGGGCCCGGCAGTGCTCGATCAGCT
>DATCLV010000816.1:0-9827 GCA_036563745.1 Acidimicrobiales bacterium
CGCAATCTCGACCCGGACCTGCTGTCGGCGATGGTGGCGATCGTGCCCCAGCGGCCGTACCTGTTCAGTGGCACCGTGGCGTCGAACCTGCGCTACGGTCGCGCCGACGCCACCGACGACGAGCTGTGGCACGCGCTCACGATCGCCCAGGCCCGCGACTTCGTCGAGCGCATGCCCCAGGGCCTCGACACACCGATCGCCCAGGGCGGCACCAACGTGTCGGGCGGGCAGCGGCAGCGCCTGGCCATTGCCCGGGCCATCGTCCACCAGCCCCGCATCTACCTGTTCGACGACTCGTTCTCGGCGCTCGACTACGCCACCGACGCGGCGCTGCGGGCGGCGCTGGCGGCCGAGACCGCGGACGCCACGGTCGTCGTGGTGGCCCAGCGGGTGAGCACGATCCGCCACGCCGACCGCATCGTGGTGCTCGACCTGGGCCGCATCGTCGGCACCGGGACGCACGCCGAGCTGATGGAGACCTGCCCGACCTACCGCGAGATCGTCCTGTCGCAGCTCACCGAGGAGGAGGCGGCGGCGTGACGTCGACCCCTGGCGACAACGGCGGCAACGGCCGCGACGACGGCGAGCGCCGACCCGGGGGCGGCCGCGACGACGCCATCCCGGCGACCCCGGCGACGCCCCCTGGCGTGCCCGCCGCCCCCGCCGCCCCCGACGGCGGCAACGGCGACGGCGGCGGGAACGGCGCCGCCCCCGGCCCGGTCGAGGAGAAGGCCAGTCCCGCCCGCCACCCCGGCCCGCCCGGCGGCACCCGGCCCGGGCCCCCGTTCCTCGGGGGCATCCCCACCGAGCGGGCGCTCGACCTCAAGGGCTCCGGCCGCCGCCTGCTGCGGATGCTCGGCCCCGAGCGCTGGCTCATGGTCTTCACCGTGCTCCTGGCCGCCGCCAGCGTGACGCTGACCGTGTCGGGCCCCCGGCTGCTCGGCCGGGCGACCGACGTCATCTTCGACGGCGCCGTCAGCAGCCGCCTCCCCGAGGGCACCACCAAGGCCGAGGCCGTCGCCCGCCTCCGCGAGCAGGGGCGGGACCGCCAGGCCGACCTCCTCGAGTCGATGGACCTGCGCCCCGGCCACGGCATCGACTTCGACCGCGTCCGCAGCATCCTGCTGCTGGTCCTCACCGTGTACCTGGTCGCCGCGCTGCTGTCGTGGCTGCAGGGCCGGATCACCGCCGCGGTCGTGCAGCGGGCGATGCGACGGCTGCGGGAGGACGCCCAGGCCAAGCTGGCCCGCCTGCCGCTCAGCTACTTCGACCGCCAGCCCCGCGGCGAGCTGCTGAGCCGGGTCACCAACGACATCGACAACCTCCAGCAGACCCTCCAGCAGACGCTCGGCCAGCTGACGATCTCGCTGCTCACGATCGTCGGGACGCTGGCCACGATGTTCCTGATCTCGCCGCTGCTGGCGCTGATCGCGCTGGTGTCGGTGCCGCTGTCGATGTTCACCGCGTCCCGGATCGGCCGCCGGGCCAAGCCCCAGTTCGTACGGCAGTGGACGATGACCGGCCAGCTCAACGCCCACATCGAGGAGATGTTCACGGGCCACGCGCTGGTGAAGGCGTTCGGGCGCCAGGAGGAGGCGGCGGTCACCTTCGACGACCGCAACGAGAAGCTCTTCCGGTCGAGCTTCCGGGCGCAGTTCATGTCGGGCCTGATCCAGCCGACGATGATGTTCATCGGCAACCTGAACTTCGTCGTGGTGGCGGTGGCCGGCGGCCTGCAGGTGGCGTCGGGTCGGCTGTCGCTGGGCTCGGTGCAGGCGTTCATCCAGTACTCGCGGCAGTTCGGCCAGCCGATCACCCAGGTGGCGAGCATGGCCAACCTGCTCCAGTCGGGCGTCGCCTCGGCGGAGCGGGTGTTCGCCCTGCTCGACGCGGCCGAGCAGTCGCCGGAGCCGGACGCGGCGACCGCGCCGAGCCTCGTGGGCGGCCGGGGCCGGGTCGAGTTCCGCAACGTGTCGTTCCGCTACGACCCCGACCGCCCGCTCATCGAGGACCTGTCGCTGTGCGTGGAGCCGGGGCAGACCGTGGCGATCGTCGGGCCGACCGGCGCCGGCAAGACCACGCTGGTCAACCTGCTCATGCGGTTCTACGAGGTGAGCTCGGGGCAGATCACCGTCGACGGCGTCGACATCTCGACCGTGCCCCGCGAGGCGCTGCGGGCCCGGACCGGCATGGTCCTCCAGGACGCCTGGGTGTTCGAGGGCACCATCGAGGACAACATCGCCTACGGCCGCGACGGCGCCACCGAGGAGGAGATCCTGGCGGCGGCCCGCGCCACCCACGTCGACCACTTCGTGCGGACCCTGCCCGACGGCTACGCCACCCTGCTCAGCGACGAGGGCGGCAACGTGAGCGCCGGCGAGAAGCAGCTGCTCACGATCGCCCGGGCGTTCCTGGCCGAGCCGGCGATCCTCATCCTCGACGAGGCGACCAGCTCGGTCGACACCCGCACCGAGGTGCTGATCCAGCAGGCGATGGGCAAGCTGCGCCAGGGCCGGACGAGCTTCGTGATCGCCCACCGCCTCTCGACCATCCGCGACGCCGACCTGATCCTGGTCATGGAGTCGGGCCGGGTGGTGGAGCAGGGCACCCACGAGGAGCTGCTGGCCGCCGACGGCGCCTACGCCCGCCTGTACGCGGCGCAGTTCGCGGCGGCCGCGGCGCCGGCGGAGCCGCTCGGCAGCTGACGCCCCGACGACGGCCTTTTGGCGCCTCCTGGCTCGTCGCGGGTGGGCGCTAGGGTCGGTCGCCATGAAGTGCCCCGTCGACGACACCGATCTCTCGATCTCGTCCCGCGAGGGCATCGAGATCGACTTCTGCCCCCAGTGCCGCGGCGTCTGGCTCGACCGGGGTGAGCTCGACAAGATCATCGAGCGCACCGCCGGTGCCTACGGGGCACCCGTGGCCCCGCCGCCGCAGCCGGCCCCGGCCCCACGGGGCTACGACGACCGCCGCTACGACGATCGTCGCCGGTACGACGACCGGCGGTACGACGACGACTACGGCTACCGGAAGAAGAAGAAGAAGAAGCGGGGCAGCTTCCTCGAGGAGCTGTTCGACTTCGACTGAGCCGCCGGCGCCCCGGAGCCCGGCGGCGTCCTGCGGCCCGCGCCGCTAGCCGACCTCGTCGAGCGCCGAACGGAGGGCGCCCAACTCCTCCACCATGTCGCCGAGCTCGGCGTCGAGCTCGTCGGCGCCCGTGCCCGCGCCCAGCGCCACCTCGGCGGCCCGCGCGACCGCGGCGTCGAGGCGGACATCGAGACCCCGCAGCCGCTCCTCGATGTCCTCGACGGCGTTGAGCATCCGGTGCACGGACTGGAACCGGGCCTCGTGGGCCGCCAGCACCGACGGTTCGGCGCCCGACCGGCGGGCCTGCTTGTACTCGGCGGTCACCCGCTCGGGGTCGAGGGTGGCGAGCACCCGCTCCATCTCCCCGGCCCGCAGCGCGGCGTCCCACACCGCCTGCACCCCGGCGTCGACCCGGGGCGCCATCGCCGTCAGCCGGTCGCGCACCGGCCCGGGCCGCAGGCCGTCGACCAGCTCGCGGAACCGGCGGCGGGCGGCCAGCGCCTCGTCGACGGCACGGGCGAAGCGCGGTGGGGCCGCGGCCGGGACGATGTGGGCCAGCGGGTCGGGCTCCTCCCGACGGCGACGACGGAAGACCATCGCCGGGGACGCTACCGGTCCCGATAGACAGGGTTCACCGAACGAACGGAGGACCCACCGGATGCCAGTCACCACGGGCTTCAACCACATCGCCACCGTGACCGCCGACCTCGACCGCACCGTGGCCTTCTACGAGCAGGCCTTCGGGGCGGTGAAGACGCTCGAGATGGAGAAGAAGCCCGACCACCCCCGCATGGCGATCCTCGACCTGGGTGGGGGCGCGGCGCTGAACGTGCTGGAGGTGGACTCCGAGGAGGACATCGTCGGCGAGCGTCGGGCCATGGGCCGCCGGGGCCCGATCGACCACTTCGGCATCGCGGTCGACTCGCTGGCCACGCTGGAGCAGGTGCGCGACCGCCTGCTGCAGCTGGGCGCCGACATCGGGGACATCCATCAGCTCGGCGACCAGTGGTCGCTGTTCTTCCGTGACCCCGACGGCATGGAGCTGGAGGTGTGCAGCCCGCAGTGACGCCGGGCGGCGTGCGCAGCCGGGCTCAGCCCGGTGCGGGCGCCGGCCCGTCCTCCGACACCGTGGACCCCGTGCCCAGCCCGGCGTCGCCCGCACCGGGCTCGCCGGGTGCACCGGCGACGACGAGCGTGAGCAGGTCGCGCAGCTCGGCGGCCCCCTCGGCGCCGATCGGCTCGGTGTAGGCGCGGGTCACCTCGCCCGCGATGCGGCGGGCCTCGGCCAGGACGTCCCGCCCCGCCGCCGTGATCGTGAGGCGCTGGACCCGGCGGTCGTCGGGGTCGCGGTGGCGCTCGACGAGGCCGGCGGCCTCCAGGTGGTCGGCGAACTGCACCAGCATCGTGCCGCTCACCCCCAGCTCGGCCGCCACCCGCTGCTGGGGCACGGCGCCGAGGTCGTCGAGGGCGGCGAGGGTCCCGAAGTGCTGGGGCTCGATGCCGAGCGGCGCCAGCCGCGGCTTGACCAGGCCGCGCAGCGTGAAGTGGGTGCGGGCGACCAGGAAGCCGGTGCGCCGGGTGAGGGCGGGCGGCAGCTGGTCGAGCTCGTCGGGCGGTGCGGCGAGGAGCCGGGTGAGCAGCTGGTGCAGCCGGCCGCGCTGGCGGTCGGTGAGCCGGCGGGTGAGGGCGAGGGTGTGGGCCTCGGCCGCCACGTCGAGCCGCTCGTCGATGTGGCGGCCCTCCTCGGTGAGCGTGACGGCGTAGCTGCGCCGGTCGGCCGGGTCGCGCCCGCGGGCGACGAGGCCCTCGCGCTCGAGCCGGTCGACGATCTGGACCATCACCCGCGGGTTGATGCCGAGGCGGTCGGCGAGCAGCCGCTGCGACGCCGGGCCGAAGGCGTCGACCCCGGCGAGGACGGCCAGGTCGCTGGGGTGGCGCTCGCTCAGCCCGGTGTCGGGCAGCAGCGCCAGCGAGGCGACGTGCGCCCGCCGGAGGAGGTGGCCGATCTGGCCGGCCAGCGATGAGGTCAACCGCGGCACGCCGGAATGCTACACGCGGAAAATGATCCATGTTGTTGACGATCAAGAGGTTCCTGCTTATGGTGACGTCATGACCAGAGCCGTGATCATCGACGGGCGCGACATCGGCCTGGCCCAGCAGGCCACCGCCGACGTGCTCCACCACGTCCTCACCCACGCCGGCACCGACTTCGCCACGTGGGCCGTCCTCGACACGCTCCACCGGCGGGGCATCGCCGTGCCCCGCGCCGAGCTGGTCGCCGCCATCGCCAGGCGGCAGGCGACCCCACCCGCGGAGGTGGAAGCCACCGTCGACGAGCTGGAGGCCGCCGGCCTCGTCCAGGTCGTCACGCCCCCCGACGGCGACCCGGCGGGCGTCACCCTGCGCCCCACGACGGCCGGCACCCGCCGCCACCGGGAGCTGCGGGCGGCGGTCGACCACGCCTCCGACCAACTCTTCGCCGACATCCCGCGCAGCGAGCAGCGTGCCGCCCAGCGGGTCCTGGCCACCGTGACCATGCGGGCCGAGGCGTGGCTCCGGGCGCAGACCGCGGCCACGTCGGGCCCGAACGCCGTCCGGGAGGCGTCGTGAGCGCCGCCGCCACCCTCGACCCCGGGGACGCGCCCGGCGCGCCCAACCCGACCCGGGCGCCCTCCCGGGCGTGGGGCGTGTTCACCTCGGTCCTGACCGCGGCGATCTTCCTCCAGGCCGTCACCGCCGGGCGGCTGCTCTCCGGCGACGACTGGGCACGCGACGCCCACCACGCCGGCGCCGGCCTGACGTTCCTCGCCGCCCTGGTCGGGGCCGTCGTTGCCGGCGTGCGCCTGCGCGGCGTCGACGCCGGGCGCCGCCTGGCGCTGCTCCTCGCCGTGCTCGGCGTCGCCCTCCTCGTGCAGTTCGGCCTCGGCTCCGCGTCGGCCGACGGTCGCGACACCCTCTGGATCCACGTGCCCCTCGGCGTCGCCATCGTCGGGCTCGCCGGCCAGGTGGCGAGCCACGCCCGCCGGCTGGCTACGGTGCCGGCGTGAGGTATCCCACCCTGCCCACACGCCGGACCGCGCTCGCCCTGGTGGCGCTGACCACGCTCGTGCCGGGCGCGCTGACCGCCTGCGGCGACGACGACGAGGCCGAACCGGAGCCCGACGTCGGCGACGCCGACCTCGTGATCGAGGCCCACGACCTGGACTTCGACGAGGACGAGTACCGCGTGGCCGCCGGCGAGCCGCTCATCGCCTACGTGCAGAAGGGCGCCGTGCCCCACACGCTCGTCATCGAGGAGGTCGACGGCTTCGAGCTCGAGGTCGACGGCTCCCGGGTCGACAAGGGCACCGTGGCGCTGGAGCCCGGCACCTACACCTTCTACTGCGACGTGCCCGGCCACCGGTCGGCCGGCATGGAGGCCGAGGTCGTCGTCGAGTGACGCCCGCGGCGCCGGCCCCGGCGCCGCGGCGGTGGGCGGTGGGCCCCGACGGCCTGACGCCCCGGTGCTCCGACGCCGTAGCGTCCCCGGCGTGGACCTGACCGAAGCCCTCCGCACCACCGGCGCCGTCCGGGAGTTCACCGACGAGCCCGTCGGCGACGACGTCGTCTTCCGCCTCATCGACACGGCCCGCTTCGCCCCGAGCGGTGGCAACCGCCAGGGCTGGCGGGTCGTGCTGGTGAAGGACCCCGACAGCCGGCGCCGGCTGCGCGACCTGTACCTGGCGGGCTGGGACGACTACCTGGCGATGACCATGGCCGGGCTGACGCCGTGGGCGCCGGTGACCGACCGCGCCGCCGAGGCCCGCGCCCTCGCCACGCGGCCCGAGGGCGTGGTGGCGCGCGGGGCGTTCGCCGAGCACCTCGACACCGTGCCGGTGCTGCTGGCCGTGCTGGTCGACCTGCGGGTGCTGGCCGCGGTCGACCGCGACCTCGACCGCTACACGTTCGCCGGCGGCGCCTCGGTCTACCCGTTCGCCTGGAGCCTCCTCCTCGCCGCCCGCGCCGAGGGTCTGGGCGGCGTGATGACCACCATGCCGATCCGGGAGGAGCCGGCGGTGCTCGAGCTCCTGGGCGCGCCCGAGCACCACGCCCTGGCGACCGTCATCGCCCTCGGGCACCCGGTCCGCCGGCCCCGCCGCCTGACCCGCGCCGACGTCGCCTCGTTCGCGACCGTCGACCGGGTCGACGGCCCGCCGCTCACGCCCTGACCGGCGGCTGCCCCGCACGCGCAGCCGGCTGCGCCGGCCCCGCCGCGGCGTTGAGGGTGGACAGCAGCGCCAGGGTGCGGTCGACCTGGTCGGGCGGGCCGAACGGGACGGCGATCATCTCGGTGGCGCCGGCGTCGGCGAACGACCGCAGCTGCCGCTCGACGCTCGCCTCGTCGCCGGCGATCACCACCTCGTCCACCCCGGCGACGCCCTCGAGGTCGAGCATCGCCCGGTAGCTCGGCATGTCGCCGGCGACGCCGAACCGCTCGGCCACCCAGGCGCGCGCCGCGTCGGCCCCACCTTCGCCCCCGGTGGTGACGGCCAGCGGCAGGCTCACGACGACCTCGGGTGCCGGCCGCCCGGCCCGCTCGGCGGCGGCGACCAGACGGGGGACGATGTGGTGACCGACGGTCCGCACGCCGGTCCACGTGGCGACCGTCCCGTCGGCCAGCTCACCGGCGATGCCCAGCATCACCGGGCCCAGCGCCGCCAGCAGGACCCGCGGCGGCTCGGCGCCCGGCACGACCACCTGGCCGACCACGTGGTGCGCCTCGCCCCGGTGCTCGACGGCCTCGCCGCGCAGCAGCGGGCCCAGCACCTCGAGGAGCTCGCGGGTGTGCCGGGCGGGCCGGTCGAAGCGGTAGCCGAACAGGTCCTCGACCAGGTGCCGGTGGCTGGGACCGAGGCCGAGGGTCAGCCGGTTCCCCACCGCGGCCTGGGCGCTGAGGGCCTGGGAGGCGAGGACCAGCGGGTGGCGGGGGTAGGTGGGGACGACGGCGGTGCCGAGGGGGATCCCGGGGACCTGCACCCCGGCGACGGCCAGGGAGGTGAGGGCGTCCCAGCCGAAGAGCTGGGGCCACCAGGCGCCGGCGAGCCCGAGGTCGGCGGCCCGGCGGACCTCGGCGGTGATGTCGGCGGCGGTCTGGGGGCCGTCGAGCCCGACCCCGACGGTGGTGCTGATGCGCATCTCGGTTCGCTCCTCTAGCGTGCGTCTCACCTGAAGCGGAGGGTTCCTCCGCATCGAACGAAACGGAGGCTACCTCCACTTACCGCCATGCACGACACCGAGACCCGACCCCGGCGCGCCGACGCGCTCCGCAACCGCCAGCGGCTCCTCGACGCCGCCCGCGCCGCCTTCGCCGAGCACGGCACCGGCGCGTCGCTGGAGGACGTCGCCCGTCGCGCCGGCGTCGGCGTCGGCACCCTGTACCGCCACTTCCCCCACCGCGACGACCTGGTCGAGGCGCTGGTCCGGGGCGGGGTCGACGGGCTCGTCGAGCTCAGCGCCCGGCTCGCCGCCGACCTCGACCGCCACAAGGACGAGGACGAGGACGAGGACGGGACCGGGGCCGGCGGCAGCGGCGGCGGCGGGAACCGGGACGCCGACGCCTTCGCCGCCCTCCGCACCTGGCTCCAGGCCCTCGTCCGCCACGCCCTCGCCTACCGCGGTCTCGCCGAACAGCTCGTGACCGCCGCCGGGTCGGGGAACCGCCTCGACTCCGCCTGCCACGACACCGCCGACGCCGGCCGGATGCTGTTCGAGCGGGCCCGGGCCGCCGGCCGGATCCGGCCCGACGTCCAGGTCGAGGACGCCATCGACCTGGCCACCGCCGTCGCCTGGGCCGTCGAGCTCACCGGCCGCGACGATCCCGACCGCCTCCTCGACGTCGTCCTCGACGGCCTCCGCCCCCGCTGAGCGGCGGCTCGGGCCCGCCGAGCCAGGGGGCGCCCGGACCGGGGGCGTCCCGAGCGGTAGCTTTGCGGGGTTCAGGGTGCAGGGCAGGACTCCGGGTGCCGAGTGGTGCGGGATGGGTGAGGTGCGAGCCACAGCGCAGGCGGTCGACGCCGGGCCCGTGGCCGGGCCGGTGGCCGTCGTCGACGACGACGAGTGGCGGCGGCGGGGCCTCGTCGACGGCCTCCGCGAGCTGGGCCACGAGCTCGCCGACGTCGCCGCGCTCGCGCCCGCCGACCCCGCCGTGGTCATCGTGGCCGCCGACGCCGCCCACGGGCACTGGGACCGCCTCCGCGGCCTCCGCACCGCCGGCGACCTGCGGGCCCGGCTCGGCGACGGCGCCCGCATCGTCGTGCTCGCCGACCACCTGGACAACCCCCTGCTGCCGGTCCGGGCCATCGAGGCCGGGGCCGACCACCTCTACCCCCGGGCCGAGGTCCACGACCTCGCCTCGCTCCACGCCGTCGTCCGGGCGCCCAGCCCCGCCCGCCGACCCGCCGCGCTCGCCGACCCGCTCCGCCTGCGGCCCTTCGGCGTCACGCCCGCGTCCCGCCTGTCGGCCGGCCTCGCCCTGGTCGAGCAGCGGGAGGTGACCGGGCTGTTCGACGACCCGCCGACCGTCCACCTCACCCGCCGCCGGAGCATCACCCTGCGCCGGGCCCTCGCCACCACGATGGCCGTCGAGCCCGCCGGCCCCGTCACCGCCGCCCGCAACCAGGCGGTCCGCCCCACCTGGCACCAGCTGCGCCGCCTCGTCGCCGTGGCCCGGGGTGCCGCTGCCGCCCTCCCCCTCTCGTGAC
>DATCLV010000819.1:0-12544 GCA_036563745.1 Acidimicrobiales bacterium
CTCCTCGGCGACGAGCGCGGCGTCGGCGAGCGGGTTGTCGCTCACGGAGCCGCCGCCGTCGGCCTCGGGCACGAGCAGCGAGAACCACCCGAGCGCCGCCACGTCGGCCAGCCAGCCGGGGTCGAAGCCGTCGGGTCGCTCGTGCCACGCCCGGGCCTTGGCCCGGGGCAGCTCGCTGCGGATGAACCGCGCGGTGGTCTCCTGGAAGAGGACCTGGTCCTCGGACAGCTGCAGCTGGATCGGCACCCTCACCCCCTGGCGACGGTCGATACAGTAGCCTCATTTATTCCTCGAGCGAAACGAGGGACCCGTGCCCGACGCCGCCAGCGACGCCCCTCCCGTCCTCCGCACGGAGGTCGCCGATCGCATCTGCACGATCACGCTCAACCGCCCGGAGCGGCGCAACGCGCTCGACGGGACGACCATCGCCGCCCTCGACGCCGCGGTCAAGGACGCCGCCGCCGACCCCGAGGTGAAGGTGGTGGTGCTCACCGGCGCCGCGGCGGAGGGGCGGCACGGCGGGTTCTGCTCCGGGGGCGACCGCACGTCGCCCGGCGGGCCCGGCATGGAGCTCGGGGTCCCGTCCGACGCGCTCGAGGGCGACCTCGCCCGCCACGACCGGCACGCGGCGATGCTGCTCCACCTCATGCCCAAGCCGACGATCGCGATGATCGGCGGCCCGGCCGTGGGGGCCGGGTTCAGCCTCGCCGGGGCGTGCGACCTGCGGTACGCGTCGACCGACGCCGTCCTCGCCGCCGGGTTCGCGCCCAATGGCCTGTCGGGCGACTACGGCGGCAGCGTCTTCTGGACCGAGATCGTCGGTACCGCCCGGACCCGCGAGCTGTACCTGCTCAACCGGAAGGTCCCGGCCGACGAGGCGCTGCGGCTCGGCATGGTCCACGAGGTGTTCCCGCCCGAGGAGCTGCGCGCCGCCACGATGGAGCGGGCGCGGGCGCTCGCCGCCGTCCCGTCCGACATCCTGGCTCGCACCAAGGCCAACCTGAACGAGGCCGAGGCGACGCGGGAGCGGCGCCGGTGGCTGTTCGCCCACGAGGCCGCCAACCAGATCGAGGGCGTGGCGGCCCGCACCGCCCGGGCGGCCGCGGCGGCCGCCCGCCGGCGCGAGCAGCCCCGGGCTGACGGCACTCCCTAGTCCAGCTCGCCGGCGGCGCGCTTGGCCCGGGCGATGGCGCCGTGGCGCTCCATGCGCTCGGCGGCCTGCCGGGCCAGGTCGGCCGGGGGCCGGGGGAGCACCACCGGGCCGGCCTCCCGGCTGGGCAGGGCCACGGTCGCCGTGCCGGGGCAGGTCACGACGTCGCGCTGGTTGGTGCCCCGCATCTCGATGTCGACCAGGTGCATGCCGTCCTCGACCCGCTTGCCCACCACCTCGCCGGTGAAGATGTGGGTGTCGCCGACGTAGTTGAACTTGCGGATCTCGCTGCTCTGGCTGACCAGCCAGGCGTCGTCGCCCATCCAGTCGGTCACCAGGTGCGACAGGTGGCAGTCGCGCATGACCCCGTAGTCGTAGGCCATGGGGTTGCCGATGGCCTGGGCCCACGCCGAGTCCCAGTGGACCCGCTGGGCGACGTCGGGGATGCCGTACTCGTTCTTCACGTAGAACGGGGCGATCCGCTGCCGGTTCTTGTAGGCGATCCGGTTCGAGCAGGGGGCGTAGGGCACGAAGCCGTAGCCGCCGGCGTGGAAGACGATCATGTCGGTCTGGGTGAGCGGGCCCTTCGCGATCGGGGTGAGCGCCTCGCCGACCTGGACGTCCTCCCACCAGCGGGGCTCGGCGCCCCGGACCGTCTCGTCGGCGTAGACGGCGTCGATGGCGGCCAGGTCCTCGTCGGTGTAGCGGGCCGGCTCGATCGAGGCGTACTTGCCCTTGTCGCGGGCGGTCTTGCGCTCGGTGTGGATGGCCAGCGTGCGGGAGATGGCGACGATCTCCGCCCGCTGGTTCATCTTCACGCTCACGTAGGTGATCAGGACCGAGCGCTCGGCGAACTCGGACCGCTTCTCCTCCACCGACTCGATGCCGCCGAAGCTGTAGAGGCGGTCGCCCAGGTGGATGGGCCGGTACCAGTGCCAGGTGCTGCCCGACACGAAGACGTGGATGCCACGGAACGACGGCCGCTCGACCGTCTCCTTGGGCGGCTCGTCGTAGAGCGGGGCGTTGAGGCCGATCGGGATCATCGGTGGGGCGATCTGGCCGCCCCACCGGGTGTGCTCGCCGTAGGTGGCCGAGTTGTAGAGCGGGTTGTCGTCGCCGTAGCTGCGGGCGAAGTTCCGCATGGCGTCGTGGGTGGCCTCGGTGAGGTGCTCCCGGGCCTTGGAGGGGGCGTACCGACCGACGAGCGCCTTGGCCCGTTCGATGTCCTCTTCCTTGAACGAGTAGTCCGTGGCCTTCTCGAACTCGGCTGACGTCGTCGTGGACATGGGACTCCTTCGCGGCGCCGGTCTCGGATGCCCGGAAAGAGTACACTCTTACCGGAGCGTCGTCCGGGGCTGCCCGGGATCGACGGGGGAGGGGAGCCCGCCGCATGCACTACGACCCGTTCGCCGCGGACATCGTCGCCGACCCCTACCCGACCTACGCGTGGCTCCGCGACGAGCACCCCGTGCACTACGCCGCCCCGACGAGGACCTACGTCCTGTCCCGCTACGACGACGTCGCCCGCGCCCTCGGCGACCCCGACCTCTACAGCTCCGACGCCATGCTCGGCGTCCTCCTCGGCCGGCCCACCGGGCGCGGCGAGGTGCGGCTCCCGCGGGCGGCCGCCGGCGGGTCGCTCGTGTCGGTCGACCCGCCCGCCCACACCGAGCTGCGCCGCATCGTCAACCGCGGCTTCACGCCCCGGCGCATCGGTGCCTGGGACGCCCGCATCGGCGAGGTGGTCGACGAGCTCCTGGCCGGGGCGGGGCCCGACCTCGACGTGGTCGCCGAGCTCGCCGCCCCGCTGCCCGTGCGGATCATCACCGAGCTGCTCGGCGCCGACCCGTCGCAGGCCGCGCGGTTCCGCAGGTGGGCCGACGCCACCACCAAGGTGATGAGCGGCTCGGCCCGGCGCGGCGACGTCGACGCCTCCACGTTCGTCGCCGCCCACGAACTGGTCACCTACCTGGGCGAGCACATCGCCCGACGGCGGGAGGGCGGCGACCACGTCGCCGTCGGGCACGGCGGCGACCTCATCGGCACGCTCCTCCGGGCCCGGGACGACGACGTCCTGTCGACCGACGAGGCCGTCGGGTTCGCCGCCCTGCTGCTCTTCGCCGGGACCGAGACCACCACCAACCTCATCGGCAACGCCGTCTGGGCCCTCGACCGGCACCGCGACCACCTCGACGCCGTGGTCGACGACCCGGAGCGGCTGCCCGGGGTGGTCGAGGAGACGCTCCGGTGGGAGTCGCCCGTGCAGTACGTGTTCCGGCGGGCCACCCGCCCCGTCGAGCTGCACGGCGTCGAGATCCCCACCGACGCCTGGATCACGCTGCTCATCGGGGCCGCCAACCGCGACCCGCGCCGGTTCGGCCCCGACGCCGACGCCTTCGACCCGACCCGGGAGACCGTGGGCCACCTCGCCTTCGGGTTCGGGCCCCACTTCTGCCTCGGCGCGGCGCTGGCTCGCAGCGAGACCGTCCTCGCCCTGCGGGCGGTCCTGGCCCGGGTGGCGGCCGCCCGGGGCGTCGACGGCGGCGACGAGCTGATCGACTCGATGCAGTTCCGGGGCCGCCGGTCCCTCCGCCTGGTGCCCTGACGACACCTCGGGCGGCTCGGCGCGGCTCGGGGCGTCACGGGCCCGGCCGTCGGGCCGCCGCGGGCCCGGCCGTGCCGGCGGGCACCTGTCCGGAATCTGACCGGTGTCTCTCCGGAGTCTGTCCGAGGCTCGCCGGCGGGGCCGATAACCTGGCGCCCCGGTGTGCCGGGAAGGCTGGTCGGCGTCGTCCACCTGTCGACCCCGAGGAGGCCCCTCCGGATGGATCACCCCGGCCCCGCGCTGACCGCGCGTCAGAAGCTCCCGGCCCGGAGCCTGCCCCCGGCGGTACGGCGGTTCCTGGACACCGAGTCGGCGGGCGGCATCGCGCTGGTGGCGGCCGCCCTGGTCGCGCTGGTGTGGGCCAACTCCCCGTGGCGGGACACCTACGAGACCTTCTGGCACAACCCGGTCACGCTGCGGGTCGGCAGCTTCGGGATCGCCGACGACCTGCGCCACGTCGTCAACGACGGGCTGATGGCCCTGTTCTTCGTGGTCGTGGCGCTGGAGATCAAGCGGGAGCTGGTCACCGGCGACCTGCGCAGCCCGCGGGTGGCCGCCCTGCCGGCGGTCGCCGCCCTCGGGGGCATGGTGGTCCCGGCCGCCATCTACCTGGCCGTCAACCCGTCCGGCGACGCGAGCCAGGGCTGGGGCATCCCCATGGCCACCGACATCGCCTTCGCCCTCGGCGTGCTCGCCCTCCTGGGCTCGCGGGTCCCGTCCGGCCTCAAGGTGTTCCTGCTGAGCCTGGCGATCGTCGACGACATCGGCGCGATCGTCGTGATCGCCGTCTTCTACACCGACCGCCTCGACGCCACCGCGCTGGCGGTGGCGCTCGGCGCCGTCGCCGCCGCCGTCGCGCTCCGCTGGGCCCGCGTGTGGTGGCACCCCGCGTACGTGGCGCTCGGGATCGTCTGCTGGCTCGCCACCTACGAGGCCGGCGTCCACGCCACGCTGGCCGGGGTGGCGTTCGGGCTCCTCGCCCCGGCCCGGCCGATCGCACCGGTCGAGGTCGCCCGGCGCTGGGCCGCCGACCTGTCCGACGAGCCCACCGCCGGCGAGCTCCGGCAGATGACGACGCTGGCCAACGAGACCGTGTCGGTCGCCGACCGGGTCCAGCACAACCTGCACCCGCTCACCAGCTACGTCGTGGTGCCGATCTTCGCCCTGGCCAACGCCGGCGTGGAGGTGACCACCGACGCCTTCTCCCCGAGCGGCGCCGCGGGCGTGGCGGCCGGGGTCGCCGTCGGCCTCGTGGTCGGCAAGGTCGTGGGGATCACCGCCGCCAGCGCCCTGGCCGTGCGGCTGCGGCTGGGATCGCTGCCCCCGGGGGCGAGCTGGTCCCAGCTCGTGGGCGTCGCGGCGGTGGCCGGCATCGGCTTCACCGTGTCGCTGTTCATCACCGGGCTCGCGTTCGACGACCCCCACCTGCAGGACGCCGCCCGCCTCGCGGTGCTCGGCGCGTCGCTGGTCGCCTCCGGCCTCGGGGCCCTGTTCCTCCTCCGGGCGAAGGGGCCGGCCGAGCCGGAGGCCGGGACCGGGTCGCCGAGCTGACGCGGGCCGTCGGCGGAGGTATGCGCCGGCCGCATGCCTGCCAGGCGCGATCGGCAGTGGTGCCCGGCGGCGCGGCTTGCCACGCTCGGTGCCGGCGAGGCGGGTCGCGTGACGGTGGAGGGAGCACGGATGGTCGACGACGAGCGGATCGTGGCGTCCGGTGGCGCGCGGCTGTGGACGGCCACCGTCGGCCCGAGCAGCGGCAACGGCGCCGGGGGCGGTGTGCCCGTGGTGCTGGTGCACGGCTCGTGGGACGACCACCGGAGCTGGGACGCCGTCGCCGCCCGGCTGGGGCGCGGTCGCCGGGTGGTCGTCTACGACCGGCGGGGCCACGGCGCCAGCACGGTCCCGCCGGGGCAGGGCCGGATCGGCGAGGACGTCGACGACCTGCTGGCGGTCGTCGACGCGGTGGCCGGGGGCACGGCCGACGTGGTCGGCCACTCCTACGGCGCCACCGTGGCGCTGCTGGCCGCCAACCGCCGGCCCGAAGCGGTCCGCCGCGTGGCCGTCCACGAGCCGCCGCTGCTCGCGTGGCTCGACCGCGACCCGGCCACCCGGCCGCTGCTCGCCGCCACCCGGGCGGCGATGGCCGACGCCGTCGCCCTGCTGGAGGCCGGGGACCTCGAGGCGGGCGCCCGCCGGTTCGCCGAGGACGTCGGGTTCGGGCCGGGGTCGTGGGAGGGCCTGTTCGACGACGAGCAGCGGGCCACGTTCGTCGCCAACGCCGGCACCTGGCTCGACCAGGCCCGCGACCCCGACCGGCTGGCCGCCACCGAGGAGGCGCTGGCGGGCTACCCGGGCCCGGTGCTGATCACGACCGGTGACCGCACCCCGCCCCACTACCCACCGGTGATGCGGTGGCTCCACGCCGCCCTGCCCACGTCACGGCTGGTCACCGTCCCGGGCGCCGGGCACGCGCCCCACCTCAGCCACCCGGCCGCCTACGCCGAGGTGCTGGCCGCCTTCCTCGCCGACGGCTGAGCGGTCGACGCCGCGGTCTGCGCCGGCGTCGAGGTCTGCGCCGGCGTCGACGCGGCCCCCTCGGCCGCCGCGGCGCGGGCGTCGTAGGCGGCCCGGGCGGCCGCGATCTCGTCCTGGTGCTCCTCGGTCCAGGTGACCAGCGCCTTGATCGTCGCGTGGAGGGTGGCGCCGAGCGGGGTCAGCGCGTAGTCGACCCGCGGCGGGACCACCGAGTGCTCGGTCCGGCTGACCAGCCCGTCGCGCTCGAGCTGGCGGAGCGTGACCGTCAGCATGCGCTGGCTGATGCCGTCGATCTTGCGGAGCAGCTCCATGAACCGCAGCGACCGGCGCTCCAGCAGCGCGATCACCAGCAGCGACCACTTGTCGGCCACGCGGTCGAGGATCTGGCGCACCTCGCAGTCCTCGCGGGTGTCCCAGAGGAAGGCGTCGTGGTCCTCGTCGGTTACTCGGCAGTCACCCGGTGACTTCGAAGTGCGTTCTTCCATCCCGGCCCATCCTGGCGGAGGATGGGGACAGTTACAAGAAGTAACTGTCTAGGACCCTCACCCCCGGAGGAGACGACCGTGTCCACGACCGTCCTGCCCGCGCGCGCCCCGGCACCGGCGCCGGAGCGCATGAGCCGCCGCGGCCTCGCCGTGCTCATCGTCCTGTGCGGCGCGATCTTCCTGGAGGGCATCGACGTCGCGATGCTCAGCCTGGCGCTCCCGGCCATCCGGGCCGACCTCGGCATGTCGACCGGCGGCCTGCAGTGGGTGATGAGCGCCTACGTGCTCGCCTACGGCGGGTTCATGCTGCTCGGCGGGCGCGCCGCCGACCTGCTCGGCCGGCGCCGCACGTTCCTCGCCGGCATGGCGGTCTTCCTGGTGTTCTCCGGGATGGGCGGCCTCGCCACCGAGGGGTGGATGCTGATCGTCGCCCGGTTCGTCACCGGGGCGGCCGCCGCCTTCGTCACGCCCGCCGGCCTGTCGATCATCACCACGACGTTCCCGGAGGGCCCGCAGCGCAACAAGGCCCTGCTCGTCTACGCGGGCACGGCGTCGGCCGGCTTCTCGCTGGGCCTCGTGGCCGGCGGGCTGCTCACGGCCGTGGACTGGCGGTGGGTCTTCTTCGCCCCGGTGCTGCTGTCGACGCTGATCCTGGCGGCGGCCGTGCCGCTGGTGCCGCGCGCCGACCAGCCCGTGGCGCGCGGCGGGCGGGTCGACGCCCCCGGCGCGCTCACCATGACCGCGGCCATGCTGCTGCTCGTCTACGGCGTGGTCCGCCTGGAGGAGCCCGGCGAGGGGATCGGCTGGACGCTGGCCGTCCTGGCCGGCGGGCTGCTGGTCCTGGCGGCGTTCGTCGCCATCGAGCGCCGGTCGCCGGCGCCGCTGGTCCGGCTGGGCATCCTGCGCTCCCGCCCGCTGGTCCGGGCCAACCTCAGCGCCCTGCTGTTCTCCGGGTCGTTCCTCGGGTTCCAGTTCATGGCCGTCCTGTACCTGCAGGAACTGCGGGGCTGGTCGGCGCTCGAGACCAGCCTGGCCCTGGTCGTGGTCAGCATCGACGCCGTCCTGGCCCCGACGGTGACGCCGAGGCTGGTGGAGCGCTTCGGCAACGCCCGTCTGATCGCCGGCGGCCTCGCCCTCGCCGCCGTGGCCTACGCCCTGTTCCTGCCCGTCGACCTCGACGCCACCTACTTCGCGATGTTCCCGTCGATCTTCCTGCTGGGCATCGCCTTCACCCTGGCGTACGGGCCGCTCACGATCGTCGCCACCGACGGCGTGGCCGAGGAGGAGCAGGGCCTGGCCAGCGGGCTGCTCTACACGAGCTGGCAGTTCGGGGGCGCGCTCGGCCTGTCGGCGGTGACGGCGGTGAGCGTGGCGGTCACCGACGGCGACAGCCCGGCCGCGCTGCTCGAGGGGTTCCGGGCCGGGCTCGTCGTCCCGGTGGTGGCCGCCGCCCTCGCGGCCGCGACCGCCGCCACCGGCCTGCGCCGGGCGGCCGCCGGGTCGTAGCGGCCGGTCGGGTCGCGCCGTTCGGCCGGGTCGCGCCGTTCGGCCGGGTCGCGCCGTTCGGTGCCGGTGCCGGTGTGTCGGTGAAGGCGACGCCGGTGCCGGCGCCGGCGGGCGGTCAGGCGTCGAGGACCTGGATGCGGATCCGCTTGTTGGCCTTGCCCTTCGACTCGGTCTTCACGACCTTCACCCGGCCGACCTCCGAGGTGTTCGCCACGTGGGTGCCACCGTCGGCCTGCTTGTCGAGGCCGACGATGTCGACCACCCGGATCTCCTTGACGCTCTCGGGGACCAGGTTGACCTTCGTGCGGATGAGGTCCTCGTCCTCCAGGGCCACGGCCCGGGGGAGGAACTCGACCGTGATCGGCCGGGCGGCGGCGATCTCCTCGTTCACCCGCTGCTCGATGGTGGCGCCGAAGCCCTCGGGGAGCGGGTCGAACTCGAAGTCCATCCGGGCGGCGAGCGGCTCCATGTTCCCGCCGGTCACGGCGACCTTGTACTCGTTCCAGATCACCCCGCAGAGGATGTGGAGCGCGGTGTGGGTGCGCATGAGGGCGTGGCGCCGGTCCCAGTCGATCTCGCCGTGCACCGCGGTGCCGGCAGCCGGCGGCGTGCCCGTCACCTCGTCGAGGACGTGGACCACCTCGCCCCCCGCCTTGCGCACGTTCACGACCTTGGCGCTGCCGCCCTCCCAGGCGAGGGTGCCGGTGTCATGCGGCTGGCCGCCCCCGGTCACGTAGAAGGCGGTGCGGTCGAGGACGACGGCGCCGTCGTCGGTCACCGCCGACACGACGGCGTCGAACGCCCGCAGCTCGGCATCTCGCAGGTACACCAGGTCGGTCGCCATGGCCCCATTCTGGTCCCACCGCCCGGGAGCACCGACCGCGCCGGCCGCGCCGGGCGCGTCGGGCACCCGGGGCCCGGGCACCCGGCCCGCCACGGGCGGTGGCGGGGCCGGGGTGACGCGAGTAGACAGCGGCCGTGGCTGACACCTCCATGTACGCCGTCGACCCCGGCGACGAGGGCCGGCACGAGCCCGGGACCGACGCCTGGTGGAACGAGTCGTGGTACCTCGACTTCGTCGCCGAGGACGGCAGCATCGGCGGCTACGCCCGCCTCGGCCTGCACCCCAACCAGGGCGCCACCTGGTGGACGGCGGCGGTCGTCGGTCCCGACCGGGCGCTGGTCGAGGCCGTCGACCTCACGCTGCCCCTCCCCGGCCCCGGCGCCATGGAGGTCGCCGCCGGCGGCACGTCGGTGGCCTGCGTGATCGAGGACCCGCTGGCCGCCATGCGGGTGGTGGCCAGCGGCCCCGGCACTCGCTACGCGGATCCCGGCGACGTCTACCGCCACGCGCCCACCAGCCCCGCCACCGAGGTCGGCGGCGTGCCCGTGCAGCTCGACCTCGACCTGGTCTGGCACACCGACGGCCGCCCGCACCACTACGTCCGGACGACCCGCTACGAGATCCCGTGCCTGGTCGAGGGGACGCTGACCATCGACGGCGAGCCGATCGCGATCACCGGCCAGGGCCAGCGCGACCACTCGTGGGCGCCCCGCGACTGGTGGTCGTTCGACTGGTGCTGGTTCGCCGGCCGCCTCGACGACGGCACCCGGGTCCACGGCGCCGACATCCGGGTCCTGCCCGAGCTGCGGCTGTCGTTCGGCTACCGGCAGGGGCCGGGCGACGAGGACGTCGGCATCGAGGACGGCCTGGTGGTCGGGGAGGTGCTGGGCGACCACGGGTTTCCGACCTCGGGCACGATCGTGTGCCCGCCGGCCGGGATCGACCTGGCCGTCGACCCGGTCGCCTTCGCCCCGCTGCGCTTCGACCACCCCGACGGCCGCGTCGACCACTTCGCTCGGGCGATGACCCGGTTCACCGCCGCCGACGGCCGCACCGGGCTCGGCTGGATCGAGTGGAACCAGGTCCAGCCGGGGTCCGAGACGCCGGCGACCGGCTGAGGCGCTCGCCGCCTGCGCCGCCCGTCCGGCGTCCTGCGGCCGACCGAGCCGTGCGGGCTCTCAGCCCTTGCCGACCGGCGCGGTGGGGGTGAAGCGGATCGGTAGGCGCTTCACGCCGCCGACCAGCGGGATGCCCTGGGCCTCCAGCAGCTCCGGCTCGCCGGCGACCTCGAGGTCGGGGAGTCGGCGGAACAGGTGCCGGAACATGATCCCCAGCTCCCGCCGCGCCAGGTGGGCGCCGAGGCAGAAGTGCGGCCCGGGCCCGCCGAAGCCCACGTGGTTGTTGGGCTCGCGGCGCACGTCGAACTCCTCGGGCCGGTCGAACGCCCGGGGGTCGCGGTTGGCGGCGCCGTAGAACATCACGAGCTTGTCGCCCTCGTGGAACTGCTGGTCGGACAGCACGAGGTCGTGGGTCACGGTCCGCCGCATGAACACCACCGGCGACGCCATCCGCACGATCTCCTCCACGGCCGTGCCGGTGACGCCGTCGACGTCGTCCTGCCAGATGGCCCGCTGGTCGGGGTGCTTGGCCAGCAGGTCCCAGCCGAGGCTGGTCGCGGTGCGGGTGGTGTCGTTCCCGGCGACCGCCAGGAGGATGAAGAACGGGCCCAGCTCGTGGGGCGCCAGCATGTCCTCGCCGACCTCGGCGTGGACCAGCGCCGACGTGAGGTCGTCGGTCGGCTCCTTGCGCCGCTTCTCGGCGAGCTCGTTCATCAGGGCGACCAGCTCCATGCCGGCCCCCAGGAGGGCGCCGACGATGTCGTCGCTGCCGGTCATCTCCGGGTCGCCGGCCCCGAGGATGGTGTTGGTGCACCGCAGGACCGTCCCGAACTCGCTGCGGGGGATGCCCATCATGTCGCAGATGACCAGCAGCGGGAACGGCTGGGAGATCGTCTCGACCAGGTCGCACTCGCCCATCTCGCACATGCCGTCGATGACCTCGGTGCAGATCTCCTCGACCGAGTCGATGACCTGCTGGAGGCGCCGCGGCGTGAACGACCGGGCGACGATGCCCCGCTGGCGGGCGTGGCGCGGGTCGTCCATGGCGATGAACGAGCCGAAGAACTCCAGCGCCTCGGCGGGCATGTCGGGGATCGTGGTGGAGCCCTTGCCGGAGCAGAAGTCCTGCGGGCGGCGGCTGATCTCCAGCACCTCGGCGTAGCGGGTGACGGCGTAGAACTCCTCCCGCTCGCCGCTGAGGATGTTGTCGAAGCCCACCTTGGTGAAGGGGCCTTCCTCCCGGAGGACCGCGAAGTCGTCCATCCGCTCCTGCAGCGGGCGGCGCCAGAACTCGGCGTTCGCCAGCGTCAGTCCCTTGCTCGCCACGTCGTCCCCCGATCGCTGGATCACTGACGCCCCCGTCAGCGGCGTTCGTGGAGCCAGACGGTAGCGGTCGCCGGCCACGATGCCCAGCATCTCCACCCGGTGCAACCACCTGTCGATATTCCTTCGCTACGTGGCGTGCCGGGCCGGGACAATGGGGGCATGGCGGGGATCACCGAGGCCGACGCCGGGCGGCCGGGACGGGGGGATCCCCGACGGAGAGCGGCCGTCCGGGCCGCGGTCCGCGCCTACCTCGGGCAGATGTGGGAGGACCGGTGGCTCACCGCCCCGGGCCTGCTGCTCCCCGGTCTCGGGAGCGTCTTCGTGTGGTTCGTACCGGCGCTCGTCGTCGCGCGGGTGCTGGCGCGCTTCGACGACGGCGAGCGCCCCGCGGCCGGCGAGCTCACCCCGTACCTGCTGGCGTTCGCCGGCGCGTGGCTCTTCGGCGAGCTGCTGTGGCGCCTCGGCATCCACCTGCTGATCCGGGCCGACGCCCGCGGGGTCGCGACCCTGCAGCGGCGGGGCATGGACGCGCTGTTCGAGCAGGACCTGGCGTTCTTCCACGACGACTTCGCAGGGTCGCTCACCAAGAAGGTCGTCAACTACGGCGCCAGCTACGAGGCGTTCATGGACACGCTGGCGTTCAACGTGTCGTCGAACGTGGTGCCGATGGGCTTCGCCGGCGTGGTCCTGTGGCACTACTCGCCCTGGCTCGTGGTCGCGCTCGTCGGGATGGTCGCGGTCACCGGCGCCGCGGTCCTGCCGCTGATCTTCCGGCGCCAGGCGCTGGTCGACGCCCGCGAGGCGGCCAGCAACCACGTCGCCGCCCACGTCGCCGACACGCTCACCAACATGGACGCCGTCCGCCTGTTCGCCCGGGAGGACGAGGAGTCGGCCACCCACGCCCGGAACGTCGAGCGGTGGCGGACGTGGGCGGTGCGGTCGTGGGACTACCAGAACCTGCGGGTCGAGACCCTCACC
>DATCLV010000820.1:0-2968 GCA_036563745.1 Acidimicrobiales bacterium
GACTGGTTGCGGGCCTGGATGGTCCCGCAGCGCCACCCGGTGGTGGAACCGGACCGGCACACGCTGGCGCCGATGGCGGCCACCGTGCTGCCCCGCACCACCACGTCACCCCGGCCGTAGCCGTTGACGATCGGGCGCGGCACCCAGTTCGAGTTCACGCCGATCCAGGCGTAGTCGTCCCCCGGGAACGACGAGCCCCGGAACGAGCCCTGCGCCACCCGGTTGTAGCCGCTCACGGCCTGCCCGGTCCGGCCGCAGTGGCCGGCCGTGGTGTAGCCGCCGACCACCGAGAAGCCGATCGAGCAGCGGTACTGCGGCGTGTAGTAGGCGTCGCCGCCCCGGACGTCGTAGAAGAGCTGCGGCGTCGCCGCGGTCGTGACGCGCACGGCCCGCCCGACGCCGACGGCGTCGGCGAACCGCCGGGCAGCCTGGGTGTCGCCGCCGGTCGCCTCGACGACGACGGTGTTGCTGGCCACGTCGACGTACCACCCGGCCACCGACGCCGGCGCCAGCGCCTCGGCCCGGTCGAGCGTCGCCTTGGCCGACTCGAGGCTGTCCAGGCTCCGGGTGACCACGACCGCCTTCGCCCCGGCGGCGCGCACGGCGGCGGCCTGGGCGGGGTCGGTCACGGCGACGGTCAGCGTGGCGGTGTCACCGGTCAGCCAGGCGCCGGCGAACGTCGACCCGAGCGTGGCCTCCAGCTTGGCGGCGCGCGCCGGTGCGGCCGCCTCGTTGGCGAGCCGCACGTCGAGCTGGCCGGCGGTGAGGTCGAGGTCGCGCTGGAGCGCGGTCCGCACCTGGACCGGCAGGTCGCCGCCCACCCGGTTCGGCGCCGTCGGCGCCGCGGGTGCCGCGGGCCCGGCGGAGGCGGACGACGTGGCGACGACCGACGCCGCCGCCAACACGAAGACTGCCAATATGAGCGCGAGAATTGAACGTGTCTTGCGCACGTATTCCCCCTTTGTGACGCAAATAGACAGATTGCCAAGCCGAGCGACCATCCAAATGGATGGCCCTGGGCAACCTGTCCCCCCTGGTCATTGCGTGGCGTTTGCACCCGGATCCACCGGGCCTCTCAACGCTAACTTTTATAGATGACGCTTGAAAAGATCTTTGGCCTAGCTCACATACAGTGGTAATGACACGAGCGTCATAGCGGGAAACCAGGGGGCGCGCGGCCCGGCGGAACACGACCGGGCCGGCGGCTGTTCCATCCTGTGGTCACCACGACACAGGAAAGGTGGACCCATGACCGACGCGACCGAGCGAGCCGTCCTGGCCGGAGGCTGCTTCTGGGGCGTGCAGGAGCTCGTCCGGCACCTCCCCGGGGTCGTCTCGACCCGGGTCGGCTACACCGGCGGCGACGTCCCTCACGCGACCTACCGCAACCACGGCACCCACGCCGAGGCGGTCGAGATCGTCTTCGACCCCGCGCAGATCAGCTACCGCGACCTGCTCGAGTTCTTCTTCCAGATCCACGACCCGACCACGCCCAACCGGCAGGGCAACGACATCGGCCCCAGCTACCGGTCGGCGATCTACTACACGACCGACGAGCAGCGCCGGGTCGCCCAGGAGACCATCGCCGACGTCGACGCCTCCGGGCTCTGGCCCGGCAAGGTCGTCACCGAGGTCGAGCCGGCCGGCGACTTCTGGGAGGCCGAGCCCGAGCACCAGGACTACCTCCAGCGCTACCCCGACGGGTACACCTGCCACTGGGTGCGGCCGAACTGGAAGCTGCCCCGCCGGCAGGCCACGTCGTAACGCAACCGACAGCCACGCCCGGCTACCTCCCCGGGCGGGTGGGTACATCCTCCGGTAGCAGCGAGTCGTCGAGCGCCGGGGAGGTTGGCCATGTTCGCCCGTCGGAGGAACGCCGATCCCAACGTGCTGGTGGCCGAGACCGAGGCGGTCCTGGCGGGGCGGTACGCCGACCTGCTCGTGGCCGACAACCGACCGGTGCCGGCGTGGGCCTGGACCAACGCCCTGGCCCACGCCACCGAGGAGACCCTCGACGAGGTGTCGCTGCCCGACCATCCCGGTCCTGTCCCGCCGCACCGGGCCTGGTGGCACGCCCGCACCTACCTGGCCGGTGAGGTGCTGGAGGCGGGCCGCCGCTGCGGCTCGCTGGCCCGGGTCCAGCGCGAGGCCCTGGTGCCGCTGGAGCTGGCGTTGATGGCGACGCCCGACCACGAGCAGCCGACCCCGGCCGACTGGGTGCTCCAGGTCACCTCCACGCTCGACCGCAACCTGCGGTGAGGTGACCACCCCCTGAACCTGCCCCCGAAACGGGGAGCAGGGCCCCCGTTTCGGGGGCAGGTTCGGGGTGTTGCTGCGATCATGCGGCCATGTCCGCTGGGAACGAGCCGCGCACCATCCCCGACGCCCTGATCCGGGCGGCCGAGCGGTGGCCGGACAAGGAGGCCGTGGTCGGCGACGACGGCGGGCGGTGGACCTTCGCCGAGCTGCTCGACCACGCCCGCCGCTACGCCCGGGCCCTCGTGGCCTCCGGGATCGAGCCCGGTGACCGCGTGGCGCTGTGGGCGCCCAACAGCCCCGCCTGGATCGCCGCGTCGTTCGGCACCTACCTGGCCGGGGCGGTGCAGGTGCCGCTCAACACCCGGTACAAGGGCGAGGAGGCGGCGCACGTGCTGCGCACCTCGGAGGCGAAGCTGCTGCTCACGGTCACCGACCTGCTGGGCCGGTCGCTGCTGGCAGAGCTCGACGGTGTCGGCCCGCTGCCGGCGCTCGCCGAGCGGGTGGTCCTCGCCGGCGACGTGCCGCCCGACGCGACCGGCGGCGCCGCCTTCCTGGCCCGGGGCGACGCCGACGGCCTCGACACCGAGGTCGACCGGCGGGCCGAGGCCGTCGGCCCCGACGACCCCAGCGACATCATCTTCACCTCGGGCACCACCGGTGCCGCCAAGGGGGCGGTGCTGGGCCACGGCGCCAGCGTCCGCACCTACAC
>DATCLV010000821.1:0-6472 GCA_036563745.1 Acidimicrobiales bacterium
GCGCGTACTCGCCGTCGGCCGTCGTGTGGCACGTGGGGGTGCGGGGGTCGCTGCCGCCCGGTGCCGAGCACCACAACATCCACTTCGGGGCGGCGTGGGACAGCGCCTTCCGGGCGATCCTGCGCGACGGCACCCGCATGCCGGACCCGTCGCTGCTCGTGACCGTGCCCACCGTCGACGAACCGGGCATGGCCCCCGACCCGCACGCCCACGTGCTGTACGTGCTGGAGCCGGCGCCCAACCTGGACGGCCACGTCGACTGGGCCACCGAGCGGGGGCGGGCCCGCGACGACCTGGCCCGGGCCGTCGAGCGGCTCGGCTACCCGACCGACATCGAGGTGGAGCGCCTGGTCGACCCCCTCGACTGGGAGGCCCAGGGCATGGAGCGGGGCACGCCGTTCGCCCTGGCCCACCGGTTCACCCAGACCGGGCCGTTCCGCCCCGGGAACGTCGACGCCCGGGCGCCGGGTTTGGTGTTCGTGGGGTCGGGCACGGTGCCGGGCGTGGGGGTGCCGATGGTGCTGGTGTCGGGCGAGCTGGCCGCCGACCGCGTCGACGCCCTGGTGAAGGGGCGTGCGGCGTGACCGCGGCCCTCACCCTCGACGCCTCCTACGAGCGCTGCCGCGAGCTCAACAAGCGCTACGGCACCACCTACTACCTGTCGAGCTTCGCCCTGCCCCGCACCAAGCGCCACCACGTGTGGGCGCTCTACGCCTTCTGCCGCTACGCCGACGACATCGTCGACGACCTGGGCGACGCTCCCAGCACCGAGCGGGAGCGGGCGCTGCGCGCCTTCGGCGACCGGTTCTTCGCCGACGTCGCCGCCGGCCGGTCCAACGACCCGATCCTGCGGGCGGTCGTCCACACCGTGCGGGCGTTCGGCCACGACCTGGGCCAGTTCCGGCGGTTCCTGGCGTCGATGGCGATGGACCTGTCGGTCACCACCTACGCCACCTGGGACGACCTGCTCGGGTACATGGACGGCTCGGCGGCGGTGATCGGCGAGATGCTGCTGCCGATCCTGGAGCCGCCCGACCCCGAGCGCGCCCGGGGCCCCGCCCGCGACCTGGGCTTCGCCTTCCAGCTCACCAACTTCCTCCGCGACGTGGCCGAGGACCTCGACCGGGGCCGCGTCTACCTCCCGCAGGAGGACCTGGCCCGGTTCGGGGCCGACCCGGCCCGGCGCGTCGTCGACGACGCCTGGCGGGACGTCATGCGCTTCGAGATCGCCCGGGCCCGCGCCCTGTACAGGTCGGCGGCGGAGGGGATCGCGCTGTTGCCGCCGGCGTCGGCCCGCTGCGTCGCCGCCGCCCACGGCCTGTACGGCCAGATCCTCGACCGGATCGAGCAGGCCGGCTACGACGTGTTCTCCCGCCGGGTGCGGGTGCCGACCTGGCGGAAGCTGACCGCGGCCGCCCAGCTCTCCCTGGCGCGATGACGGCCCGGGCGCGACGGCGGCGATGACGACGGTCCTCGCCGTCGCCGGGCTGGTGGCGGGCACGTGGCTCCTGGCCGTGGTCCGGGTCCCCGGACGGCCCGCCGGTACCGGCCCCGGCCGCGCGGCGCCCGCCGTCTCGGTCGTCGTCCCCGCCCGCGACGAGGCGGCGAGCCTCCCCGGGCTGCTGGTCTCGCTGGCCCGCCTCGAGCCGCCGCCCGCCGAGGTGCTGGTCGTCGACGACGGGTCGACCGACGCCACCGCCGCCCTGGCCCGCGCCGGCGGGGCCACGGTGCTCACCGCCCCGCCGCCCCCGGCCGGCTGGCTGGGCAAGCCGTGGGCCTGCCACCTGGGTGCCGAGGCGGCGGCGGGGGAGCACATGCTGTTCCTCGACGCTGACACCCGGCTCGCCCCCGACGCCCTGGGCCGCCTCCTGGCCACGCTGCCCGCCGGGGGCCTGCTGTCGGTGCAGCCGTTCCACGAGGTGGTGCGGCCCCACGAGCAGCTGTCGGCCGTGCCGAACCTGGTGGCGATGATGGGCAGCGCCGCGTTCACGCCGATCCCCACCGACGCGGCCCGGGCGGCGTTCGGGCCCTGCCTGCTGGTCGGCGCCGACGCCTACCGGGCCGTCGGCGGTCACGCGGCGGTGCGGGGGGAGGTCATCGAGGACGTCGCCCTGGCCCGGCGGTTCCGGGCCGCCGGCCGCCCGGTCCGGGCCCTGGCCGGCCGGGGCGTCGCGTCGTTCCGGATGTATCCCGGCGGGCTCGGGGCGCTCGTCGAGGGGTGGAGCAAGAACCTGGCCCGCGGGGCGGGCGGCGTCGGCGTCCCGGTGGCGCTGGCGGCGGCCGCGTGGGTCGCGGCGTGCGCCGCGGTGGCCGCCGGCGTCGGCACCGGCTCGTTGCCGCCTGCGGCCTACCTCGCCGTGGCCGCCCAGTGGTGGTGGATGCTGCGGCGGATCGGGTCGTTCCGCTGGTGGGCGTGGGCGCTGTGGCCGGTGCCGCTGGCCGCGTTCGTGGCGCTGTTCCTGCGCTCCGCCGCGCTCACCGTCGCCCGCCGGCCGGTGCGCTGGCGGGGCCGGCGGGTCGCGGTGGTGCCGGCCGCCCGGGAGGCCGAGACGTGAGCCTGCGGGTCGTCCACCTGTCCGACCCGGTGACCGTGGCGCTCGACGTCGTGGCGTGGGGCGCCGTGCACGCCGGCACCGGCTACCTGGTCCACCGGCTGCCCGTCGCGTGGCTGGCACGGGACCGCTCGCTGTTCCGTGTGCGCCGCTGGGAGCAGGGCGGCCGTCGCTACCGCCGGGTCCTGCGGATCCACCGCTGGAAGGACCGGCTGCCCGAGGCCGGGGCCCTGTTCGCCGGGGGCATCTCGAAGCGCCGGCTCACCGGCGACGAGGACGGCGGGCTCGAGCGCTTCGTCGTGGAGACCCGGCGGGCCGAGCTGGGCCACTGGCTGGCGGTGCTGCCGGCGCCGTTGTTCGCGCTGTGGAACCCGCCGGTCGCCGCCGTCCTGATGGTGGTCTACGCCCTGGCGGTGAACCTGCCGTTCGTGGCGATCCAGCGCTACAACCGGGCCCGCGCCGAGCGGGTGCTCGGCGCCAGCCGCAGGCTGCGCCGCTCGGCCCGCTCGCGCAACGCCCGGGGCACCACCGGCAGCAGCATCCCGTAGGGCTCGCCGCCGAAGAGGTGGTGGACCCGGTGCGCCTCCCGCAGCCACCCGAGGTAGCGGAGGCGGGGGACCGGCAGCCGCAGCCGCTGGTGGATGAACACGTCGTGGACGTAGGCGTAGGCGGCGCCGTAGAGGGTGACGCCGGTGGCGATCCAGAACAGCGGCCGGACGGCGGGCCCGTAGCTCGCCAGCGCGAAGCCGAGGACGCCGAGCGCCGAGAACGCCAGCGGGAACAGGTCGTTGCGCTCCCAGCCGCCCCGGTCGGGCAGGTGGTGGCTGCGGTGCCAGGCCATGCCGAAGCCGTGCATCACCCAGCGGTGGGTGGCGTAGCTCACGGCCTCCATGGCCACGAACGACACGGCGACGAGGGCCACGGCGGTCACCCCCTGGACGCTACCCGTCGGAGCGCCCGGCCCGGTCCCAGACGAGGATCACGAGGGTCAGCAGCGCGAAGGCGTAGACGAACTCCTCGGCGAGGATGTCCCACACGGGGCGCAGGCCGCTGGTGTCGGACTCGCGGTAGATGACGATGGGGGACGACAGCTTGGTGAGCCAGCCGTCGACCGGGACCATGAACGCGTAGACGATCGCCATCGACACCCAGTAGGCGGGCTGGCGGAACAGGCCGGAGCGGAACCAGGCCAGCTCGGCGACCACCACGGCCACGGCGGCGACGATCGACAGCAGGGGGTAGATCGGCATCAGCCGCCCTCGCCCGGTCGGGCGGGTGCACCGGGCCCCGGGCGTTCGCCCGTCCCGGTCGGCTCGGTCGACTCGGCCCGTTCCGCCGGCCGTTCCGCCGGCCGGGGCCAGGGCAGCCACGGCACCCGGCCGGTCAGCACGTTGCGCACCGACTCGAGGGTGAGCAGCGTGCAGATCGGGATGACCGTGAAGAAGACCAGCTCCTCGACGACCATGCCGCCCGGCAGGGTGAGGCCGACGGTGTGGTCGGGGTCGAAGCCCCAGGTGCCGGTGGCCGACGCCCACAGGTCCCAGGCGACGAACACCACGAACGCCGGGGTGAGCGCCACGAGCAGCCGGCGGGGCCGGCGCCACACGCGGGCGCCGAACGCGACCTCGAGCGGGAGGGTCACCAGCAGGCACAGCCCCATGAGGAGCAGGTACTGGTACCGATCGAGGTGGTCCACGGCGATCTGCGTAGCAGACTGGGTGGCGTGCTCGGTGATCCCCCACACTCGGCCGAGGCTGCGGCCCGGGCCTACCGGATCTGGGTCCGTGGCGGCCGCCTGGCGGGGCTCCCGGCCAAGCGCAGCCGCCGCCTGCCGCTGCTCGACCTGGTGGCGCAGGACTTCGAGCCGGGCCGCACCTACACGGCCGCCGAGGTGAAGGCCGTGCTGGAGCGCTGGTTCCCCGACCACGCGACCTTGGGGCGCTGCCTGATCGACGAGGGGTTCATGGACCGGCTGCCCGACGGCTCCCGCTGGTGGCGCAGCGGCGGCACGGTCGACCTCGACGTCCGCCGCGACCTCGGTCTCGACCTGGACCTCGACGCCGACGCCGACGTCGGCTGACCCCCTGCTGGCCCCGGCTGACCCCCGGCCGGCCCCGGCTGACCCCCGGCCGGCCCCGGCTGACGCAGGGCGATCTCGGTGCCGGACGCCCGGGTCGGGGCACCCGGCGTTTCCCGGCGGCGACCCCGGGTACGCGTGCCGGCATGTCCGACATCTCCGACGACGACGTGTCCGAGCAGCTCGACGACGAGGTCCTCGGCGACGGCGACTTCCCGCCGGACCGGTACGTCGACCCCGACGAGGGCGCGGGCGCCCCGGCCCCGGACGTGGCGGAGACCGACGACCAGGGGGCGCGGGTGCACCTCGTCGACGACGGGCCGCTCGACGACGAGGGCGAGTCGGTGGCCGACGCCTACGTCGAGGACGACGTCGGCGCCCTCGACCCCGACGACGAGTTCAGCGGCGACGAGACCACCCGCGACGTCGCCACCGAGCACGTGCCGCCCCCGGCCGAGGAGGTCGCGCTCCACGTGGTCGACGAGGACGACACCGACCTCTGACCGCCCGGCTCGTGTCGCGCGGCCGTCGCCGCTCGCT
This sequence comes from Acidimicrobiales bacterium, assembly GCA_036563745.1. Lineage (GTDB taxonomy): Bacteria > Actinomycetota > Acidimicrobiia > Acidimicrobiales > VFJN01 > DASXTK01. The sequence goes on from DATCLV010000821.1 coordinate 5,170, forward strand.
ACGACCCCGGATCGCCGAAGGTGACCAGCTCGTTCAGGACGTTCCGGTAGATCAGGAGGCCGCCGTGGGCGGAGAGCCGGTCGTCGCCCGGGACAGCCCCGCCGGATGGGTGCCCACGAGGTGCAGGTCGTCGTCACGTTCGCGGCCGCGCCGCCCTCGCCGGTTCCCCATGGGAGCGAGGATCCCACGATCCGTGCGCCGATGGACCGCGGGGCGAGCAGCGCCGGAGCGGGCAGCCCCGTCGCTACGCCGCCGGGTCGCCGATGGCGACCAGCTCGGTCAGGCCGTGCCGGTAGATCAGGAGGCCGCCGTGGGCCTGCAGCCGGCCGTCGAGCGCCCGTCCCTTCCCGGGGTGGGTGCCGACCAGCGCAGGTCGTCGACGCGGCGGGTGGTGACGGTGCCCCCTGCGCTGTAGATGCGCTCGCCGTCGGTGACCGTCGTCGCCTCGGCCTCCTCGGGGAGCGCCGGCGCCTGCGCCAGTTCCCGGCCGTCGTCCCGGGACAGCAGGTGCCAGGCCGTGTCGTCCTTGATCACCACTCCCGCCGCGGTCACGCCGACCGGCCTCGTGCGGTCGTCGACCTCCACCCGCCACCGCTCGTCGCCGTCGGCCGTCAGCGCCACGATCTCGCGGCCCGCCACCTCGTGGTCCTCCTCCGACCCCGGCTCGGGCCAGGCGATCGAGACCGCGACCAGGTCGTCGTCGGCGGCGACCGCGAAGTCGCACAGCGCGCACCCCCCGCTCGCGTCCTCGGGCGGGGCGATCTCGGCGACCGGGGCGAGCGAGCCGTCGGGCTCGAGCCCCAGCAGGGTCGGTGGCCCGCAGTGGATGCCCCAGCGCAGCAGCAGCGGTGCCTCGCGCTCGGCGGCAGCGGCGTTGCACCCGGAGGCGGGGAAGAGGCCCCGGGTGACGGCCAGGGGTTCCCCGTCGGCGACGCGGACCGTGTGGACCCCGCCGCAGCCGACGACGGCGGTGTCGCCGACGCCCATGCCCGACCACCCGAACAGACCGCGGGGGTGGAGCAGGTTGGTGCTGCAGTCGGCTTCGTCGTCCAGGCGCCGGGTCGACAGCTCGGCGCCGTCGGTCAGGCCGAGGACGACGGCGGCGTTGCCGCCGAGGAGCAGGACCCGGCCGGTCGCCGGGTCGACGGTGGTGGTGAAGCTGCCCGGCCGCTCGTAGCGCCACAGCTCCTCGCCGTCGGTGGCCGACACCGCCACGAGGCGCTGCCGGCCGGCGGAGGGGACCTCGATGGAGCCCAGCACCACGTCCCAGCCGGGGACCGCCGCCGATGAGGCGGACACGGGC
>DATCLV010000830.1:0-2511 GCA_036563745.1 Acidimicrobiales bacterium
TCCTTGGCCGGTTCGTCCAGCACGACGTGGGCGAACAGCGCCGAGGGCTCGACCCGCCCGCTCGCCCGCAGGACGTCCACGGCCCGCCGGACCTCGTCGGGCGTCAACATGTCCAGCGGGTGGCGGTAGTCGGTCGTGCCGGGCGTCGTCATCGTGCCTCCGCGGTCACGTCGCCACCGGACCGGCCCGGGGCGCCGTCGGTCACCTCGCCGCCGGACCCGCCCGGGGCGCCGTCGGTCAGGGTGCGGCCCTGCCAGTGCTCGTCCCGCAGCAGCCGCTTGTAGAGCTTCCCGTTGGGGTGCCGCGGCAGCTCGGTGCGGAACTCGACCGAGCGCGGGCACTTGTAGTGGGCGAGATGGTCGCGGCAGTGGGCGATGAGCTCGGCACCGAGCTCGTCGGAGGGCTCGGCGCCGTCGACGAGCTCGACGACGGCGTGGACCTGCTCCCCCATCTCGTCGTGCGGGATGCCGAACACCGCGACGTCGGCGACGGCCGGGTGGCCGATGAGCACGTCCTCGGCTTCGCGGGGGTAGACGTTCACCCCGCCCGAGATGATGGTGTAGGCCTTGCGGTCGGTGAGGTAGAGGAAGCCGTCCTCGTCGACGTAGCCGACGTCGCCGAGGGTGCTCCAGCCCCTCGCCTGGGGATCGCGGGACGCCGCCGTCCGCTCCGGGTCACCGTGGTACTCGAAGCCGGCGTTGTCGAAGTAGATCGTGCCCTGCCGTCCCGGGGGCAGCTCGTTGCCCTCGTCGTCGAGGATGTGCAGCGGGCCCAGGAGCGACCGGCCGACGGTGCCCCGGTGCGCCAGCCACTCCTCCGAGGTGCAGTGGACGAAGCCGCTGCCCTCGGTGCCCGTGTAGTACTCGTGGATCACGGGCCCCCACCACTCGATCATCTGCTCCTTCACCGGGACCGGGCAGGGGGCGGCGGTGTGGACGGCGCCGGCGAGCGACGACAGGTCGTAGCGGCGGCGCGTGGCCTCGGGGAGCTTGAGCAACCGGACGAACATCGTGGGGACGACCTGGGTGAACGTGACCCGGTGCTCCTCGATGAGGCGGAGGAAGCGTTCGGCGTCGAACCGCTCCTGGAGCACGACGGTGCCGCCGAGGCGGTGCACGACGAGGGTCATGAACAGCGGGGCGGCGTGGTAGAGCGGCGCCGGTACCAGGAACACGGTCTCGTCCGAGAGCCCGAAGAGCTCGCCGAAGTCGGCCGCCAGGCCGATGCTCGGGTACTCGACGTCGGCCAGGGGGGACTTGACCCCCTTCGGCCGACCGGTGGTGCCCGAGCTGTAGAGCATCCCGTCGCCCTCGGCCTCGTCGGCGATCGGCGTGGCGGGGTGCGCGGCCAAGGCCTCGTCGAAGCGCTCCCAGCCGGGGGCGTCGCCGTCGACCAGCAGCCGTCGCTCGACCGCCGGCGCGACCAGGTGCTCGACCGCGCCGAACGTCGTCGCCGTGGCCACCAGGACCCGGGCGCCGCAGTCGTCGACGATGTACCGCAGCTCGTCCTCCTTGAGGTGCGTCGAGCACGGCGTGTAGTAGAGGCCGGACCGCTGCGCCGCCCACAGGGCGACCACCAGCTCGGGTCGGTTCTCCATGACCAGGGCGACGTGGTCGCCGCGGCGGAGCCCGGAGGCCCGGAACACGTGGGCGAGCCGGTTGGACGCCGCCTCGAGCTCCTCGTACGACAGGGCCCGCCCGTCGGCCATCACGACGGCCGGCTTGTCGGGGGTCCGCTCGGCGAACGTGCCGGGGTGCATCAGTACCCCGGCGGCGGGACGAAGCCGCCCACGAGGTCGGCGAGCTGCCGAGCGAACTGGATGGCGGTGCGGTCGTGCAGGTACGGCGCGACGACCTGGATGCCGACGGGGAGCCCGCCGCGGGTGAGGCCGACCGGTGCCATCGCGGACGGCAGGTACGGCATCGTGAGCAGACCCGCCCAGGGGACGACCGTGTCGACGTACGGCCGCGGCTCGCCGTTGACGACGATCCGGCGGGCGCTCTCGTCGGGGTTGTGGTCGTGCGGGAACGCCGGTGTCGGCGCGACCGGGCACAGGAGCACGTCGAAGTCCTCGAAGAACGACGCCCACCGGGCCCGCACCTGCTCGCGCTGCTCGTTGAGCTGCTGCCAGTCGCGCACCCGCTGGGTGATGCCGCGGGCCATCACGACCGGGTCGCTCATGTCGTCGTCCGGTGCGGTGGCCGCCAGCTCGACCATCGCCGCGAAGTCCTCGTCGCTGCTCATCGCCCCGCCCAGCGCCATGAGCAGGGCGTAGTAGACCTGCACGGCCTCCCCCATGTCGACCGGTCGAGCCGACTCGTCGACCACGGCGCCGGCGCCGCGGATGGCGTCCACGGCGTCCTGCAGCACCGCCAGCACCTCGTCGTCGACCGGGCAGAAGTCGTCGTTCAGCCACACGGCCACGCGGGCGCCGCGCCAGCCCGTCCGCCGGGGTGCCGGCAGCTCCAGGCGCCACGCCGCCGCCCGCACCGGGTCGGGCCCGGCGAGGAC
>DATCLV010000835.1:0-3161 GCA_036563745.1 Acidimicrobiales bacterium
ATGCGCCGCTCGACCTCGCTGGCCGTCTGCTGGGCGCCGATGAGCACGATGCCGAGCGACCGGCCCCGCTCGGCGACGTCGAGCAGGATCTCCTTGATCGGGCTGAAGCCCTCGCGGGGCGCGTACTTGTTCAGCTCGTCCAGCACGACGAACTGCAGGGGCCGCGCCTGGCCCGAGCGCTCCTTGCGCCGGAAGGCCTGGCCGAGGACGACGCCGACGACGAAGCGCTTGGCCCGGTCGTTGAGGTTGTGCATGTCGACGACCGTCACCTGGGCCCGCTCGAGGTCGACCCGGTGGGCCTCGGGCCGGGGGACGTCGGCCCGCACGAGGTGGCGCACGTGCGGGCGGGCCCCGTGCAGCCGGCGCAGGAAGGCGTTGACGGTGCCGGCGCCGATGGCCCGCCCCGCCCACTGGTCGGGCCCGTCGGGATCGACCTTGTCGTCGATCAGGTCGACGAGCTCGTCGAAAGTGCGCACCACCCGGCCGTCGATCGCCACCGCGCCGTCGCCGACCGGCTCGTACGAGCGCCGCAGCTGGGCCACGACGTTGTGGACGACCATGGCGTACTGCTGGCGGTCGTCCTCGGCGTCCGCGAAGAGGAAGGGCAGCAGCTCGTCGCGGCAGAAGTCCTCGACGGTCCAGAAGAACGAGGTGACGTCGCGCTGGCGGGAGGCGACGTCGGGGCTGGCGTTGGGGTCGTCGCGCACCGGCGGGGCGAAGAAGGCGACCGACCCGAACGGCCCGGCCGGCAGCCCCAGGCGGCGATAGAGCTCGGGCTGGTCGTCGGCCAGCGCGACGTTGGGCTTGTCGAGGAAGAGCAGGTCCTCGCCCTTGACGTTGAAGATGAGCGCCTTGGTGTTGGCCGCCTCGGCGCCGAGCACGCCGGAGTGGAAGAGGCTGTAGAGCAGGAAGGTGGCGTAGGTGGTCTTGGTGGCGACGCCCGAGACGCCGCTGATGTTGACGTGCGCGCCCCGGGTGCCGTCGAGGAACTCGAGGTTGAGGTAGAAGGGCTCGTCGTCGCGGGACAGCCCGGCCGGCAGCAGGCTGCGCATCTGGCTGAAGAGCAGGGCGTCCTCGCGCTCGGCCCCGGTGGCCTTGCGCACCGGCTCGCCCGGCAGCGGCGGCACGAAGATCTCGGGGTCGAACCGGGTGGCCATGACCTGCGCCGCCTCGCTGACCCGGGCCGGCAGGACGCCGTCGGCCACGAGGAACACGTCGCTGTCCATGCGGGCGCCCTCGTGGACGGCCCGCACCTGCGACACGACCCCCGAGATGCGCAGCGGCTGGCCGTCGGGTAGCACCCGGTCGACCACGACGACGTCGTCGAGCTGCAGGTAGGTGCCCTCGCCCACGCCGACCCAGAACTCGAGCGGGGTGGACGGCTCGGTGCCGATGACGCGCCCGACGACGGGCGAGGGGGCGTCCCCGGGAGCCGTGCCGTCGGGAGGTGCGTCCATGGCGACCGAACTTATCCACCGCCTGTGACACGCCGGGGCATGGGTCGCCCCGCCTCGGCGTCAGCCGGCCGGCCTCAGCCGGGCAGGAACGACAGGCGCACCTCCCGCCGGGGGTTGTCGACGTTGAGGTCGACAAGGCAGATGCTCTGCCAGGTGCCGAGCACCAGCCGGCCGCCCTCGACCGGCACCGTCGCGTAGGGCGGGACGAGCGCCGGCATGACGTGGGTGCGCCCGTGGCCCGGCGACCCGTGGCGGTGGCGCCAGCGGTCGTCGGGCGGCAGCAGGTCGCGCAGCGCCCGCAGCAGGTCCTCCTCGGAGCCGGCGCCGGTCTCGATGAGCGCGACGCCCGCCGTGGCGTGTGGCACGAACACGTGCAGGAGGCCGTCGCCGGCGCCGGCCACGAACGCCTCGCAGTCGCGGGTGATGTCCAGCACGGTCTCTGTCGCGCCGGTCGTGTAGCTGAGCGTCTGGGTGCGCACCCCGCCAGTGTGCGCGGCGCGCGCCGCCGGCCGCAGCCACCGGCGGCCGCCGCACGCCGCCGGCGGTTCGCACGGGTCGCCCGGGGGTCGTAGCGTCCGGTCGCATGGGTGATGCGAGGGGACCGGTCTCCACGACGATCGAGGACGGCGTCGCCGTCGTGCGCTTCGACGACGGCAAGGCCAACGTGCTCACCTCGGCCGTCATCGACAGCTTCGACGCCGCGCTCGACCGGGCGCAGGACGAGGCCCGGGCGGTGTGCATCGTCGGGCGGGAGAAGATGTTCTGCGCCGGCTTCGACCTGTCGGTCATGACCGCCGGCCCCGACGCCGCCCGGGAACTGGTCGCCCACGGCGGCCGGCTGCTCATGCGCCTCTACGTCCACCCGCAGCCCGTCGTCGTCGCCGTCACCGGGCACGCGCTGGCCGCCGGGGCGCTCCTCGTGCTCACCGCCGACGTGCGGATCGGCGCCGACGTACCCGCCAAGATCGGCCTGAACGAGACGTCGATCGGCATGCCGCTGCCGGTGTTCGCCGTGGCCCTGGCCGAGGACCGGCTCGACCGGCGGGCCCTCGTGCCCGCCACGCTGGCCGCCCGGGTCCACGACCCGCACGGCGCCGCCGAGGTCGGCTACCTCGACCGGGTCGTCGCCCCCGAGCGGGTCGAGGCCGAGGCGATCGCCGAGGCCCGGCGCCTGGGCGAGTACGACCGGGCCGCCTACGCGCAGACGAAGGCGGTGCTCCGGGGGCCGACCCTGGAGCGGGTGCGCGAGACCGGCGCCGCCGACCTGGCCCGCTTCCGGGTCGCGGACGCCGGCTGACCGCCCCGGACCGGTCACGGACCGGGTCGGGTAGCGTCGCGGGCGGCGGCAGCGCTCGACGAGGAGGGCCCATGGCCGACCCCTGCACCCACCTCGACACCGTCCGCGAGGTGACGCCCTCGGCCGACGGCTGCGAGGACTGCCTGCGCACCGGCGACCGCTGGGTCCACCTGCGGATCTGCCAGACCTGCGGGCACGTGGGCTGCTGCGACAGCTCGCCCAACCGCCACGCCACCGCGCACTGGCGAGCGCACCCCGACCACCCGCTCGTGCGCTCGTTCGAGCCGGGCGAGGACTGGTGGTGGTGCTTCGCCGACCAGGTGGCGTTCGACGTGCCGGGCGCGCCGCCCGCGCCGTCGCACCCCTGACCTGCGGCTTGCCCCCGGCGGACAAAACCTGATCTACTC
>DATCLV010000844.1:0-22455 GCA_036563745.1 Acidimicrobiales bacterium
GACCCGCGGCGGTTCCTCGACGCGCTCGGCCGCGCCGTCGAGGACCTGCGGTCCGGGCGCAGCCCGCTCGACGAGGGCGGCATCGCCTCGCTGCTGGCCGGGCCCGAGCAGCGCCAGCTGTTCGGGCGCATCGGCGGGATGATGAGCCTGCTGGAGGGCCACGGCGACGTCACGATGGACCGGGCCGGCGCCGGCCGGGTGCCCTCCGCGCCCCGGTTCTCGCAGGCCCTGCGCCAGCGACGCCAGCAGGCCGGCGGCATGGCCAAGGTGGCCCAGCGGCTGCTCGGCATCGAGGCGAAGATGAACCAGTACCGCCAGGGGGAGGCGTTCATCGCCTACGTGGAGGCCCACGGCGGGCCCGACGCCCTGGAGGCCGCCTGGCGCGGGCCGGAGTGGTTGCCCACCCTGGCCGAGATCCGGGCGCCCCAGGAGTGGCTCGACCGTGTGCGCCTCTCCGAAGAGCTCGTCGGCTGACCCCACCGCCGCGCTGCTGCGCCGCTGCTCGTTCCCGCCGGCCGGGACCGCCGTCGACGTGGCGGTGTCGGGGGGCGCCGACTCGCTGGCGCTGCTGGTGCTCGCCGTCGCCGCCGGCTGCGCCGTGACCGCCCACCACGTCGACCACGGCCTGCGCCCCGGCAGCGCCGCCGAGGCGGACCTCGTGCGGGCCGCGGCCGAGCGGTTCGGGGCGGGGTTCGTGGCGCACCGGGTGGACGTCGCGCCGGGGCCGAACCTGGAGGCCCGGGCCCGGGCGGCCCGGTACGCCGCGCTCCCGGCGGGCGTCCTGACCGGCCACACCGCCGACGACCAGGCCGAGACGGTGCTGCTGAACCTGTTGCGGGGCGCGGGGCTCGACGGCCTCGCCGGGATGGCGCCGGAGCGCCGTCCCCTGCTGGGGCTGCGCCGGGCCGAGACCGCCGCCCTGTGCCGCGACCTGGGTCTCGACGTGGTCCACGATCCCAGCAACGACGATCCGGCGTTCCGCCGGAACCGGGTCCGTCACGAGGTCCTGCCGCTGCTGTCCGAGGTGGCCCGCCGCGACGTCGTCCCGATCCTGGCCCGCCAGGCGGGGCTGCTCCGGGACGACGCGCGGGCGCTGGAGGAGCTGGTGAGGTGGCACACCGACGCCGAGGGCCTGCCCGATGCGCCCGCGCTGGCTGGGCTGCCGGTGGCGGTGGCGCGGCGGGTGGTGCGGGCGTGGCTGCGGGATGCGGGCGGGCCCGAGCGGCACCCGCCGGACGCCGCCGCGGTCGAGCGGGTGCTGGCGGTGGCCCGGGGCGAGGCCGTCGGCTGCGACGTCGGGGGCGGCTGGCGGGTCTCCCGGTCGAAGAACCTCCTGCGGCTACATCCCCCGGACTCGTAGGGCCGCTACGTTGAACCGCCATGCCGCTGCCGCAGCACCACTTCGACGACCCGAAGCTCGGACCGGTCGTCGTGTCCGCGGAGCAGATCGCCGATCGCATCGCGGCCCTCGGCAAGGAGATCACCCGCGACTACGCGGGCGAGGTCCCCGTGTTCGTGTGCGTGCTCAAGGGGGCCTTCATCTTCCTGGCCGACCTGGTGCGCGAGGTCCGGCTCCCGCTGGAGATCGACTTCATGGCGGTGTCGTCCTACGGGGCGTCGACCAAGTCGTCGGGCGTGGTCCGCATCGTGAAGGACCTGGAGATGGACCTGCGGGGCCGGCACGTGGTGCTGGTCGAGGACATCGTCGACTCGGGCCTCACGCTCAACTACCTGAGCAAGAACCTGCTGGCCCGCGACCCGGCGAGCCTCGAGGTGTGCGCCCTGTTCGTCCGGCAGGGCAACCAGAAGGCGGCGGTCGAGCTGCGCTACGTGGGCTTCGAGATCCCGCCGTCGTTCGTGCTCGGCTACGGGCTCGACGTGGCCGAGCGGTTCCGCAACCTCCCGTACGTCTGCGAGCACGCCGAGGAGTAGTTCCCCCGGATTCCCCGCGCGAAGGGGAGTCTCGGGCGCGGCACAGCTAGCCTGGCCGGCACCGTGAAACGTGTACCCCGTGCGGCGCTGGTCTACCTGCTGATCATCTTCGCGGTCCTCTTCCTGGGGGCGCAGCTGCTCCGGCAGGGGCCCGAGCGCGAAGACCTCGACTACACCACGTTCCTCGAGAAGGTCGAGGAGGGCGAGGTCGTCACGGCGACGGTCAAGGACCGGAGCCACGTCGTCGAGGGCAAGCTCGCCGACGACACGGAGTACCACGTGACGTTCGCCGCCGAGTCGGCCGACGAGCTCATCGAGGAGCTCCGCGACGCCGACCCCGCCGTCGAGGTCACCGTCGACCAGCAGGACACCTCGGTGTGGCTGTCGCTGCTGCTCCAGATGCTGCCGATCGTGCTGCTGGTCGGCGCCGTCCTCCTGGTCCTGAACGCCTTCCAGGGCGGCGGTGGCCGGGTGATGCAGTTCGGCAAGGCCCGGGCCAAGCAGGTCACCAAGGACCAGCCGGCGGTGAAGTTCAGCGACGTGGCCGGCGCCGACGAGGCGGTCGAGGAGCTGCAGGAGATCAAGGAGTTCCTGCAGGACCCGGCCCGCTTCCAGGCCCTCGGCGCCCGCATCCCCAAGGGCGTGCTGCTCTACGGCCCGCCCGGCACGGGCAAGACCCTGCTCGCCCGCGCCGTGGCGGGTGAGGCCGGCGTCCCCTTCTTCGCCATCTCGGGCTCCGACTTCGTGGAGATGTTCGTGGGCGTCGGCGCCAGCCGGGTCCGCGACCTGTTCGAGAAGGCCAAGGAGGCGGCTCCCGCCATCGTGTTCGTCGACGAGATCGGCGCCGTCGGCCGCCACCGCGGCTCCGGCATGGGCGGCGGTCACGACGAGCGCGAGCAGACCTTGAACCAGCTGCTGGTGGAGATGGACGGGTTCGACGCCCAGACCGGCGTCATCCTCATCGCCGCCACCAACCGGCCCGACATCCTCGACCCGGCGCTGCTGCGGCCCGGCCGGTTCGACCGCCAGATCGTGGTCGACCAGCCCGACCTGGAGGGCCGCAAGGCGATCCTCCAGGTGCACGCCAAGGGCAAGCCGTTGGCGGCCGACGTCCGGCTCGACGTGCTCGCCCGCCGCACGCCCGGCTTCACCGGCGCCGACCTGGCCAACCTGATGAACGAGGCGGCGCTGCTGACCGCCCGCCGGGGCGCCAAGGACATCACCATGCACGCCCTGGAGGAGTCGATCGACCGGGTGCTCGCCGGCCCCGAGCGCAAGACGCGGGTGATGTCCGAGAAGGAGAAGCTGGTCATCGCCTACCACGAGGGCGGCCACACGCTGGTCGGCCACGTGCTGAAGGGCACCGACCCGATCCACAAGGTGTCGATCGTGGCCCGGGGCCGGGCGCTGGGATGGACGCTGGCGCTGCCCACCGAGGACAAGTACCTCAAGACCCGCACCGAGCTGGTCGACTCGATGACGATGCTGCTGGGCGGCCGCACCGCCGAGGAGATCGTGTTCGGCGAGCCGACCACCGGCGCCAGCGACGACATCGAGCGCTGCACCGACATCGCCCGCAAGATGGTCACCACCTACGGGATGAGCGACCGCATCGGGCCCCAGCAGCTCATCGGCGCCGGCATGGCCCGGGAGACGGGCGGGGGCGGCACCGGCGGCGAGTCGGGCTACTCCGACGAGGTCGCCGGCCTGGTCGACCGGGAGGTCCGGCGGCTGGTCGACAGCGCCCACGAGCGGGCCCGCCACATCCTCGAGACGCATCGGGCCACCCTCGACCGGCTGGCCGACGCCCTGGTCGAGAAGGAGACCCTGGACGACGCCGATCTGGCCGAGGTCTTCGGCCCGATCGACAAGGGCGCGGGCATCGACATGCCGGAGCGCAAGCGTGACGACGAACCCCATGACGACCCTCTGCTCGGCGGCCGGCTGCTGGGGGCGCAGTCGATGAACATCTCCAGCGTGCAGGTGGCGGTGCCTGCCCCGTCCTGGCGCCAGCGGCTGGCTCGCTGGCTCGGCACCCGGGCGCCGCGCCCCACGGCATGACGGTCACCTCCCGCGACCCCGGCCACGACCAGGGCAACGGCGCCGAGGGCGGCGGCGGCCCGATCGACCAGGCGCGGATCGCCAAGGCCGTGCGCGAGATCCTGCTCGCCATCGGCGAGGACCCCGACCGGGACGGCCTGGTCAACACCCCGTCCCGCGTGGCCCGCATGTACGCCGAGATCTGCGCCGGCCTCCACGAGGCGGCCGACACGCACCTGCAGGTCACCTTCGACGCCCACCACGACGAGATGGTGATGGTGCGCGACATCCCGCTGCACTCCCTGTGCGAGCACCACATGCTGCCGTTCATCGGGAAGGCGCACGTGGCCTACATCCCGGGCGACGACGGCCGGATCACCGGCCTGTCGAAGCTGGCCCGGCTGGTCGACGCCTACGCCCGGCGGCTGCAGGTGCAGGAGAAGCTGACGGTGCAGATCGCCGACGAGATCGACAGCACCCTCCAGCCGAAGGGCGTGATGGTGGTGATCGAGGCCGAGCACCTGTGCATGACGATGCGGGGGGTGCAGAAGCCCGGGTCGACGACCGTGACCTCGGCGGTCCGCGGCCTGTTCCGCACCAACGTCGCCACCCGCGAGGAGGCGATGCGGTTCGTCGTCGGCCAGCGCTGACGGACGCAGCCGCAGTGCTCGGCGACGCCGGGCGCACGGCCGTGGCCGGCGACGGCCGGATGGTCGTCGGGCAGCGCTGATTCCCCCACGGGCAGCGCTGGGACCGCGGGGGTCCGGCACTAGAGTCGCGGCGTGCATCCCCTGGTGATGGGTGTCGTCAACGTCACTCCCGACTCGTTCTCCGACGGTGGGCGGTACCTGGACCACGCCGCGGCGGTCGCGCACGGGCGCGAGCTGGCCCGGCAGGGGGCCGACTTCGTCGACGTGGGCGGGGAGTCCACCCGGCCCGGCGCCACGCCGGTGCCGGCCGACGAGGAGCGGCGGCGGGTGCTCCCGGTGGTCGAGGGCCTGGTCGAGGCCGGGATCCGGGTGTCGATCGACACCCGCAAGGCGGAGGTGGCGGAGGCGGCCGTGGCGGCCGGGGCGACGCTGGTGAACGACGTGTCGGCCTCGCTGGCCGAGGTGGCGGCGGCCACCGGCGCCGGCTTCGTGGCGATGCACATGCGTGGCGACCCGCGCACCATGCAGGCCGATCCGCAGTACGACGACGTGGTCGGCTACGTGCGCGACTTCCTGGTGGAGCGGGCCGAGGCGGCCCGGGCGCTGGGCGTCGAGGAGGTGTGGATCGATCCGGGCATCGGGTTCGGGAAGACCGTCGACCACAACCTCGACCTGCTGGCCAACCTCGACGTCCTGGTGGCCACCGGGTTCCCGGTCCTGATCGCCACCAGCCGCAAGACGACGCTGGGCCACCTGGCCGCGCGGGCGGACGGCGCCGACGAGCCCACCCCGGTCCACGACCGGCTGGAGGGTTCGCTGAGCACCGCGGCGTGGGCGCTGTGGCGGGGCGCGGCGATGGTTCGGGTCCACGAAGTTGCGGAGACCGCGCGGGTGGTGCGCAAAGTGCGGGCGCTCCTACAGGCGGCGGCATGATCTGGAAGGAAGGCATCTCGTGGCAGCCATGAAGGGCAAGTGGGCCCAGGGCATCACCCCGCGCAACTTCGTGTGGGTGCTCAAGGACCGCCTCGCCATCGCCGAGCGCCCCGGAGGGTACGGGGCCAACCACCGCCGGGTGCGGCGACAGGAGGAGATCATCTGGATCCGGGAGCAGGGCTTCACCCGGGTGATCTCGCTCATCGCCGCCACCCACAACCTGCACAACTACGACGAGCTCGGTGTCGCGTGGCTGCACCGGCCGCTGCGGCCCACCGACGACATGCCGACGTTCCAGGCGTCGCTCTACGCCGAGATCCGCCAGCTCCTGGCCCAGGGCGAGAAGCTGCTCGTCCACCGCGAGGAGGTGGGCGACAACGTGTGCGGCCTGGTGGCCGGCTACCTGCTGTGGGCGGGGCTCGTGCCCTACGGCCCGCAGGCGATCTCGGTGACCGAGCGCCTGACGTCGCGCCAGCTCGGGCCCCAGGGCCGCCAGCTGGTCGCCAACGCCGACTCGCTCCGCCAGCAGGCTGCGTCGTAGGCCGCGGTGACCGACCGCATCGAGCTGCGGGGGCTGCGGGTCATGGCCCGCTGCGGGGTGCTGCCGTTCGAGCGGGAGCAGGACCAGCCGATCGAGCTCGACATCGACGTCGTCACCGACCTGTCGCAAGCCGGGGCCTCCGACGTGCTCACCGACACGATCCACTACGGCGAGGTGTGCGCGGTGGCGGAGGAGGTGGCGGGCCGGCAGCACGTGGGGCTCCTGGAGCGGCTGGCCACGCTGATCGCCGAGGCGGTGCTGGCCCACGACGACCGCATCGACGAGGTCGAGGTGGCGGCCCGGAAGCTCCGGCCGCCGGTGGCCCAGCACCTGGCCACGTCCGGGGTCCGGATCACCCGGCGCCGGTCGGGGTCGTGACCAGGGCGTTCCTCGGGCTCGGGTCGAACCTGGGCGACCGCGCCCGGTACCTCGACGACGCCGTCGCCGCCCTCCGGGCCGATCCGGCCGTGGGGTTGGTGGCCGTGTCGCCCCGCTACGAGACCGATCCGGTCGGCGGTCCCGAGCAGGACCCGTTCCTGAACCTGGTGGTCGAGCTCGACACCCGGCTGACACCGCGCGAGCTGCTGGCGGTCGCCCGGCGCCTGGAGGCGGCGGCCGAGCGGGTGCGGGAGGTGCGCTGGGGGCCGCGCACGCTGGACGTCGACGTGCTGTGGGTCGAGGGCGTGACGGTCGCCGACGACGACCTGGTCGTGCCCCACCCCCGCATGTGGGAGCGCCGCTTCGTGCTGGCGCCCCTGCGGGACCTGGCGCCCGACCTGGTGCCCGCCGACGCGGTCGCCCGGGCCGAGGGTGACGTCCGCCGGCTGGACGGGTAGCCGGGGTCGGGGGTGCCGAAGCGCACGCCGCCCCGCCGAGCCTTCCGGGTGCGGCCGAGGCAGACTCTCCGCTCGTGACCACCGTGCGGATCATCGGCCCCGGGAGGGCCGGGACGTCGCTCGCCCTGGCGCTGACCAACGCCGGGTGCGACGTGGCGCCGATGCTGGGCCGCGACGACGACGTGACCGGGGCGGCCCACGGGGTCGAGCTGCTGGTCATCGCCACCCCGGACGCCGTCATCGCCGACGTCGCCCGCACCGTCGATCCCGACCCCGCCACCGTCGTGCTCCACCTGGCGGGCTCGCTGGGCCTCGACGTGCTGGAACCCCACCCGCGCCGGGCGGCGCTCCACCCGCTGGTGGCGCTGCCCAACCCCGACGTGGGGGCGCGCCGGCTCGTGGGCGCCTGGTTCGCGGTCACCGGCGACCCCGCGGTGCGCCGCCTGGTCGACGCCATGTTCGGCCGGGCCATCCGGGTGGCCGACGAGCACCGGGCCGCCTACCACGCCGCCGCGTCGATCGCTGCCAACCACCTGGTGGCGCTGATGGGACAGGTGCAGCGGGTGGGTGCCGCGGCGGGGGTGCCGTTCGAGGCCTACCTCGACCTGGCCCGGGCCGCGCTCGACAACGTGGCCGACCTGGGCCCGGCGGCGGCGCTGACCGGGCCCGTCGCCCGCGGCGACGACGCCACCGTGCGCCGCCACCTGGACGCCCTGCCGCCGGACGAGCGCCCGGCCTACGAGGCGATGGCCGACGCCGCCCGCCGCCTGGCGCGGGAGCGCCCGGCGTCGCCGCCGGTCCCGCCGCCACCGCTGGTGGCGCCGCACGGGCCGCCGGCCCCGCCCGAGCCACCGGTGATGCCGGCGGCGTCGACGCTGGACGGCCCCGGCGGGTCGGAGCTGGCGGCCGAGCAACCCGACGCCGAGGCACCCGACGACGAGCAGCCCGAGGCGCCCGACGCCGAGCAGCCCGGGGCCGGGAACGACGACGGCAACGACGACGAGGCGGCCGCGGACGCCACGCCCGCGGCCGAGCGAACCGTGGAGGAGCAGCCATGAAGGAGAAGGCGCCGATCCTGGTGGCCGGCATCCGGGAGCTGCGGACCACGCTCGACTACGAGCGGTCGGTGGGCCGGTCGGTCGGCTTCGTCCCCACGATGGGGTACCTCCACGACGGCCACGCGTCGCTGATGCGGCGGGCCCGGGAGGACGCCGACGTGGTGGTGGCGTCGATCTTCGTGAACCCGCTGCAGTTCGGGCCGGGTGAGGACTACGAGACCTACCCCCGCGACCTGGCCCACGACGTCGAGCTCGCCGCGGCGGCCGGGGTCGACCTCCTGTTCGTGCCCGGGGTCGAGGAGATGTACCCCGAGGGCCGGGTGCTGACGACGGTCCGGGTGGCCGGCGTGTCGGAGGTGCTCGACGGGGCCAGCCGGCCCGGGCACTTCGACGGGGTCGCCACCGTGGTGACGAAGCTGTTCTCGATCGTCGGTCCCTGCCGCGCCTACTTCGGCGAGAAGGACTTCCAGCAGGTCGCCGTCGTGCGGCGGCTCGTGGCCGACCTGTCGCTGCCGGTCGAGGTGGTGCCGTGCCCCACCCTCCGCGAGCCCGACGGCCTGGCCATGTCGTCGCGCAACAGCTACCTGTCGCCCGAGCAGCGGGCGGCCGCACCGGTCGTGCACCGGGCGCTACAGGCCGGCGTGCAGGCCGTCGAGCAGGGAGAACGCGACCCGGCGGCGGTCCGGGCCGCCATGGAGGCCGTGATCGCCGCCGAGCCGCTCGGGGAACTGGACTACGTGGCGGTGGTCGACGCAGAATCACTGGCGGTACCTGACGTGCTCTCGGGGAATCTTCGGCTCCTCGCAGCCGTTCGATTCGGGCGAGCCAGGCTCATCGACAACGTGGGGGTGACCGCGTGACGGCACCCACCCCAGGAGGTCACAGCCCATGCGACGCCGCATGCTGAAGTCGAAGATCCACCGGGCGACGGTCACCGACGCCAACCTGCACTACGTCGGCTCGATCACCGTCGACCCCGACCTGCTGGAGGCGGCCGACATCCTCGAGCACGAGCAGGTGGCCGTCGTCGACATCGACAACGGCGCCCGCTTCGAGACCTACACGATCGCCGGCCGGCGGGGATCGGGGGACATGTGCCTCAACGGCGCCGCCGCCCGCCTCGTGCACCCGGGTGACCGCATCATCGTGATCAGCTACGCCGACTACGAGGCGGCCGAGCTGGAGGGCTACGAGCCCCGGATCGTGCACGTCGACACCGAGAACCGCCCGATCGACACCGCCACCGCCGAGCTGCTGGCGTCGGCCCAGCCCGGCCCGGCGCCGCACCGCTACGTCGAGGTGCCGGCCAACTGACCTCGACGTCGGTTCGGGGCCCCGAACCGGTGGAACCACTGGACCTGCTGGTCCTGGGCTCCGGGGTCGCCGGGCTCTCCGCCGCCGTCCGGGCGGCCGAGACGCACGGCCTCCGGGTCGGGCTGCTCACCAAGGGCGACCTCGACCAGGCGACCACCCGCTGGGCGCAGGGCGGGGTCGCCGCGGTCCTGGGCGACGGGACCGACGGCGAGCCGGGCGCCGGTCCCGATGCCGGGGAGCCCGACAGCACCGACTTCCACCTGGCCGACACGCTGGCCGCCGGGGCCGGCCTGTGCGACGTCGATGCCGTGCGGGTGCTGGTCGACGAGGGCCCGGCCCGGGTCACCGACCTGATCGCCCTCGGCGCCATCTTCGACCGCGACCCCGACGGGGCGCTGGCGCTGGCCCGGGAGGGCGGCCACAGCCACGCCCGGGTGGTGCACGCCGGCGGCGCCGCCACCGGTGTGGAGGTGGAGCGGGCGCTGGTCGAGGCCGTCCGCCGGACCGCCGCCGCCATCTACGAGCAGACCTTCGCCGTCGACCTGGTGGTGGAGGGCGGCCGCTGCGTCGGCGTGCGGGCCTTCCCCGACACGGTCGTCCGGGCCCGGCACGTGCTGGTCGCGACCGGAGGTGCCGGGCAGCTGTTCGCGGTCACCACCAACCCACCGGAGGCCACCGGCGACGGGATCGCCATGGCGCTGCGGGCCGGCGCCGCCGTCGCCGACCTGGAGTTCATCCAGTTCCACCCCACGGCCCTGCACCACCCGGCCCGGCCGCGGCCGCTGCTGTCGGAGGCGCTGCGGGGCCACGGCGCCCTGCTGCGGAACGGGAAGGGGGAGCGGTTCGTCGACGAGCTGCTGCCCCGCGACCGGGTCAGCCGGGCGATCACCGAGGTCCTGCTGGAGGAGGGGACCGACCACGTGTGGCTCGACGCCACCGGGCTGGAGCGGTTCGCCGAGCGGTTCCCGACGATCGCCCGGGCGCTCGACGAGGTGGGCCTCGACCCGGCCCGCGACTGGCTGCCGGTCGCCCCCGCGGCCCACTACACCTGCGGCGGCATCCTCGCCGACCTCGACGGCGCGACGTCGCTGCCGGGCCTCTGGGTGGCCGGCGAGGCGGCGTGCAACGGGGTGCACGGCGCCAACCGGCTGGCGTCGAACTCGCTGCTCGACGGCATGGTGTTCGGTCCCCGGGTGGTCGAGGCCGTGGAGCGGGGGAAGGACGGCCCCGAGCCGACGGGGGCGATGCGGGCGCTGCTCGACGCCGACACCGACGCGATCCCCGGCCAGGTGGTCCCGCTGCCGGCGCTGCCCACCGGGGCCGGGCGCGACGGCGCCGGCGACGAGCCGGCGGCCCGGGCGGCGCTGCAGAAGGCGCTCACCGACCACGCCGGCGTCCTGCGCACCGCCGGGTCGCTGGCGGCGGCCCTCGACGCCGCCCGGGCGGCCGCGGCCGCGGCGCCGACCGACACGGTCGCGGGCCACGAGCTCCGCAACCTCGCCACCGTCGCCGCCGCGCTCACGGTCGCCGCCACCGCCCGCGAGGAGACCCGCGGCGCGCACGCCCGGCAGGACCACCCCGCGACCGCCGACGGCCTCCTCGTGCGGTTCCTGCCGACGCCCGAGCGCCGCTGAGCGCGCCCGGGCCGCGCCCGGGCCGGGCCCCCGATCGCGCCCCCGATCGGGCTCGATCGCACCCCGAACCGCACCCCTCGAACCCCTCCGCCGCCGCGGCGCGCGGGGGCGCGTGAAGGGCGTCACGGGCGCTGCTACCTGGTCAGGCACGGTTGCTACGGTGGGCCTCCTATGTCAGAACAGCAGGCAGCGGGCGCCCCAGGGCCTGCCCAACCCCAGAACCCTCAGCACGCTCCGGGCTGGTACCCCGATCCCTTCGGCCGCCACGAGACGCGCTGGTGGGACGGCGCCAACTGGACGGAGCACGTCGCCTCCCACGGCCGCCAGGCCACCGATCCCCCCGCGGGCGGCGGCCACATCCCCACCGTGAACCGGGCGCAGGAGAAGATCGTGCGCGACGTCCAGAACGTGGGCGGCGCGGCGGCGCCGGTCGGTGGCGGGACGATCTTCACCGAGCCGGTCCTGGTGGTGAACCAGAAGGCCAAGCTCATCGAGGTCAACAACGAGTACGCGATCTACAACCAGCACGGCCAGCAGATCGGCGCCGTGCGGCAGGTGGGCCAGAACGCGCTGAAGAAGGCCATCCGGATCTTCACCAGCTACGACCAGTTCATGACCCACAAGCTGCAGATCGTCGACCTGCAGGGCAACGTGCTGCTGGCCCTCACCCGGCCGGCGAAGATCCTGAAGTCGCGGATCATCGTGCAGGACGCGATGGGCAACGAGGTGGGGCAGATCGTCCAGCAGAACGCGATCGGCAAGATCCGCTTCTCGTTGGAGTCGGGCGGCCACGCCTGGGGCTCGATCAACGCCGAGAACTGGCGGGCCTGGAACTTCAACATCCAGGACCACACCGGCACCGAGATCGCCCGCATCACGAAGACGTGGGAGGGCCTCGCCAAGACGATGTTCACCACGGCCGACAACTACGTCGTGCAGATCCACCGCCCGCTGGAGGACCCGCTGCGGTCGCTGGTCGTGGCGGCGGCGCTGGGCGTGGACACCGCCCTCAAGCAGGACGCCCGCGGCTTCGGCTGATCGCGGGGCCGCCGCCGGCGGCCACCCGCGCCCGCGCTACCCGTCCTTGGAGCGGAGGGAGCCGCGTCCGCTCGCGGCGACCTCCTCCTCCAGGCCGTCGGTGGCCGCGTCGTCGATGCCGAGCTCGCGGTCGAGCCACGCCACCGTCACCCGGTCGAGCAGCAGGCCGTCCTCGCCGCCGAACAGCGACGTGTGGTCGCCCTCGTCGAAGAGCAGCAGGTCCATGCGCCCCGGGGTCTGCTGGAACACGGCCTCGCTGATGGCCACGGGGACGCCGGGGTCCTTCCGGCCGTGGACGAGGAGCATCGGCGTGGCGAACGCGGCGTCGTAGGTACCGGTCGAGTAGGGCGCGGGCCCGCCGGAGATGGCCACGATGGCGCGCACGCGGTCGTCGTGGCAGCAGTCGTTCTGGAACCCGAACACCGTGGCCGAGCCCAGCGAGTGCCCGCCGACGGCGATGCGCCCGGCGTCGACGAGGCCGGCGAGGCGGTCGTCGGGGTCGTCGCTGCGGGCCAGCAGCGTGTCGATCACGAAGCTGACGTCGCCCGGCTGGTTGACCATGTCGACGTCGGTGGCGATGCCCTCCCGGCTGAGCGGGAACGTGGGCAGCGCCACGACGTAGCCGGCGCGCGCCCAGCGCTCGGCGGGCCCCAGGAGGCTGGGCCCCGACCCGTTCCACCCGTGGGCGAACACGAGGAGCGGGAACGGCCCCTCGGCCGGCGGCGTGTCGGTGTCGTCGGGCGCCGGCCGACCGTCGACGAGCCCCACGGCGTCGGCGGGGTCCGGATCGGTCGCGGCGGTGCCCTCCGGCGCCTCGTCGGCGGGCTCCTCCTCGACGGGGTACACGACCGTGAGCTCGAGCTCGCGCGCGTCGGACGCGGCGACGCCCCGGTCGGGGACGGCGGGCGTGCCGCGGCTGTCGTCGACCAGCGTCGTCGACAGGAACCCCGCCCCGAACGGCCGGCGCGCGGGGAGCGGGCGCGGGTCCGGCTCGTCGGCCCCGGCGGGCTCGGTGCCGGCCTCGTCCGAGCCCCCCGCCGTGCACGCCGACGCCAGGAGCGAGATCGCGCTCAGCGCGATGAACATCACCGTACGCCTCCCCGTTCGCCCTGGACAGCGCCCACGCTCAGCCACAGGCTGTGAGTCTGCCGTGCCCTCCAGCCAGACTGCACCCCGATGCACGATGCTCACCCGCCCGTCACCGCCGTGCGCGAGGCCGTGGCACGCGCCCTCGCCGAGGACCTCACGCCGATGGGCGACGTCACCTCGGCGCTGCTCCCTGCCGACCTCCGGGCCGTGGCCCGCTTCGTCCCCCGCGACGACGGGGTGCTCGCCGGCGTCCGCTGCGCCGGCGAGAGCTTCCGTCAGATCGATCCGACGGTCGAGGTCACCTGGTCGGCCGACGACGGCGACGAGGTGACCGCCGGCCAGGCGGTGGGCGAGGTGCGGGGATCGCTGGCCTCGATCCTCACCGCCGAGCGCACGGCCCTGAACTTCCTCGGCCACCTGTCGGGCATCGCCACGCTGACCAGCCGGTTCGTGGCCGCGGTCGAGGCCGCCGGCGGCAACCTCCGGGTGTGGGACACCCGGAAGACCACCCCGGGGCTGCGGGCGCTGGAGAAGGCGGCCGTGCGGGCCGGGGGCGGCGCCAACCACCGGGGGAACCTGTCGGAGTGGGTCCTGCTGAAGGACAACCACCTGGAGCTGATGCCGATCGCCGAGGCGGTGGCCCGGGCCCGGCGCCGCTGGCCGGGGCGGACGGTGCAGGTGGAGTGCGCCGACGCCCAGATGGTGGCCGAGGCGGTGAAGGCCGACGCCGACGCCCTGCTGCTCGACAACATGACGCCGGCGGCGGTCCGCTCGGTGGTGATGAGCGTGCGGGCGAACCACCCCACCCGGCCGCTGCTGGAGATCTCGGGCCGGATCGACCTGGAGCGGATCGGTGCCTACGCGACGACGGGCGCCGACCTGGTGTCGATCGGCGCCCTGACGCACTCGGCCCCCGTCCTGGACATCGGCCTCGACGTCGTGTCGTCGTAGCGGCGGCGCGGCCGCCGTCTCGGTCGTCTCGTCGGCGCGGTCGCTGCCCCGAGGCGGCTCAGCCCCCGGTCTCGGCCTCGATCGCGTCGGCGGCGTCGGCGGCCCGGGCGGGGGGCTCGGCCTCGACCACCTCGATGGCCTCGAGCTCCTCGGTGGGCCCGTCGAGGCCCCTGTGCTCCTCGGGCAGCTCGAAGTCGACGTCGGCCGGGTCGGGCGGCTCGATCGTGATCGGCGCCCCGAGGTCGTACCAGACCTTGGACCAGGTCTCGGTGAACGCCTCGCCCTGACCGGTGCCGGTGACGGTGACGTCGACCCGGCGCACCAGGCCGTCCTCGTCCACCCACAGCTCCAGGTCGGTCACCGTGGCCTCCCCGGCGAAGTAGGGGCTGAGGCCGAGCACGTCGAGCACCACCGACGACGGCTGCGACGCCCGCCGGCGCTCCGTTGGGACGCCCTCGACGTCCTCCGTGCCCACCGGGGTGAACGGCCCGTCGCCGGCGAGCTGCTCGGCGAGCGTGGCGAGGTCGAGGTCCAGGATCTCGGGGCGCGGGAGGGCGTCGATCTCGGACCAGGCGTGCGGGAGCTCGTCGAGCGGGACGCCGGTGGACGGCGGGCTCTCCGGGACGTCGGCCATGGAGGCCCACGCCCGGCCGTCGACCTGCCGGATGTCCAGGTTCGCTCCCTCCTCCGCGAAGTCGTCGCCGGACCACTCGATCGTGGAGGTGGTGCTGATCGGGTCCGTCACCATGTCCCACTCCAGGGTCCAGGTCGTCCGGACCCGGCCCGAGTCGAACGGCCGGCGCTCGCCGGCGGCCGGTCCGACCTCGACCGGCTCCGGGGTGCCGTCCCGGCCGTCGCCGGCGGTGGCGATCGCCGCGGCGGCGATGCCGGCCACGGCCAGGGCGGCCGCCGCCACGAGCACCGCCGGGCGACGGCCGCGACCGGGTCGGCGGGCCGTCGCGGGCGTGTCAAGCGGGTCGAGGGGGTCGTCGCCCGGGGCCGGCTCGGACGGCACCAGGTCGATCTCGACGGGTGGGTGCGTGGGCATGGACAGGATCCCCTCCAGCAGGGCCTGGGCGGCCGCCGATGCGGGTGAGGTCACCTCGTCGGGGAGCCGGGGCCGGGCCCGCCGGAGCGCCGCCATGGCGTCGATCACGTCCACCACGTCGTCGTCAGATGCGGCCACGGTCCAGCTCCTTGTCGGGGTGGCGCTCATCGGGGATCTGTCCGTCGGCGCCGGAGCGTTTCCCCAGCGCGGCGGCGAAGCGGCGGCGGGCGCGGTGCAGCCGCACCCGGGCGGTGCCGGGCGTGCAGCCCAGCACCCGGGCCGCCTGGGCGGGCGTCAGGTCGTCCCACGCCACGAGCAGCAGCAGCTCGCGGTCGGCCTCGTCGAGGGCGTCCAGCGCCGCCCGCACGTCGGCGAGGTCGTGGTCGGGCGGGTCGGCGGGCGGCGGGGTGGGCAGCGCCACCGGCACGCGCCCGAGCAGGCCCTCGTAGCGCCGCCGGCCCCGCAGCTCGTTGCGGGCGGCGTTGCGGGCCACGGCGAGGAGCCAGGGGAGCGGATCGTCGGCGGGGACGTCGGCCAGCCGCCGCCAGGCGACCAGGAACGTCTCGGCCACGACGTCGTCCGCCCGGCCCGGCGGGACGCCCCGGTGGTGGACGTACCGGCGGACGGGCGCGAACGTCACCTCGAACAGCGCCCGGAAGCGCGCGGCGTCATCCATCCACGGGGTCCTGTCCTCCCGGCGCCCAGCGTTACAGGGTTACCGCCCACGACGACGCCGGGGCGCCCGTAGCCTCGACGCCATGGCGAACGAGCCCCTCCTCCCGACCCGCCGCCTCGGCCCCCACGACGTGGCGGTCAGCGCCCTCGGCCTCGGCTGCATGACGATGACCGGCCACTACGACGCCGCCGACGAGGCCGACGCCCTTGCCACGTTCGACGCGGCGCTGGAGCGGGGGGTCACGTTCTTCGACACCGCCGACATCTACGGCGCCACCGCCAACGAGGTGCTGGTCGGCAAGGCGCTGCGGGCCCGCCGCGACGAGGTCGTGATCGCCACCAAGTTCGGGATCAGGCTCGACGCCTGGCCGAAGCAGGAGACCGACGGCCGGCCCGAGTACGTCCGCCAGGCCTGCGACGCCTCGCTGCAGCGCCTCGGCGTCGACCACATCGACCTCTACTACCAGCACCGCGCCGACCCCACCGTGCCGATCGAGGAGACCGTCGGCGCCTTGGGCGAGCTGGTCACCGCGGGGAAGGTGCTGCACCTGGGCCTGTCGGAGGCGTCGGTCGACACGATCCGCCGGGCGGCCGCCACCCACCCGATCACGGCGCTGCAGAGCGAGTGGTCGCTGTGGAGCCGCGACATCGAGGACGAGATCGTGCCGACCTGCCGGGAGCTCGGGATCGGGATCGTGCCCTACAGCCCGCTGGGCCGGGGCCTGCTGGCCGGGAGCGTCACGAGCGCCGACGACATCGCCGAGCGCGACTTCCGCCGCGGCAACCCCCGCTTCCAGGGCGAGAACCTCGACCGGAACCTGGCGCTGGTCGACGAGGTGCGGGCCGTCGCCGAGGCGCACGGGGCCACGCCCGCCCAGGTGGCGCTGGCCTGGGTGCTGGCCAAGGGCGACGACGTCGTGCCGATCCCCGGCACCAAGCGCCCCCACCGGCTGGAGGAGAACCTGGGCGCCCTCGACCTGACGCTGGACGACGACGAGGTCGCCCGCCTGGAGGCGCTCCGCCCCGCCGGCGACCGCACCGCCGACCCCGCCTGGGTCAACCGCAGCACGCCGCCGTTGCCCGCCGGGTAGGTGGAGGCGCCGGCCGGCGGTGGGGCCGGGACGGCGGGCGGCGACGACCCGCCGTCCGGTTCGGGCGGGGCGCGGGCGAGGGCGTAGCCTCACGGGCCGTGATGCTCCTGGCGATCGACGTCGGCAACACCCAGACGGTCATCGGGCTCTACGACCTCGAGCCCGACGACGGGCACAACGTGCAGAAGCGGCTCGCCGACACGCATCTCCTCGACCACTGGCGGGTCGCCACCAACGCCGAGCGCACCGCCGACGAGCACGCGCTCGTCATCCAGGAGTTCCTCGGCTTCCACGGGTTCTCGTTCGACGAGGACATCGGCGGCGTCGTCCTGTGCTCCTCGGTCCCCCGGGTGACCGGTGCGATCCGGCGCATGACCGAGCGCTACTTCGGCTTCATGGCCGTGGTCATCGAGCCCGGCGTCCGCACCGGCGTGCCGATCCTCTACGACAACCCCAAGGAGGTCGGCGGCGACCGGATCGCCGACGCCGTCGCCGCGTTCGACCTGCACGGCGGGCCCACCGTCGTGGTCGACTTCGGCACCGCCACCACCTTCGAGGCCGTGTCCGACAAGGGCGAGTACCTCGGCGGCGCCATCTTCCCCGGCATCGACATCTCCCTCGACGCCCTGTTCAAGCGGGCCGCCGCGCTGCGGCGGGTCGAGCTGGTCGAGCCCCGCCACGTGATCGGGCGCTCCACGGTCGAGTCGATGCAATCGGGCGTGATCTACGGGTACACGTCGTTGGTGGACGGCATGGTGCAGCGCATCGAATCCGAGTTGGGCCAGGACGCCAGCGTGGTGTCCACTGGGGGGCTGTCGGGGCTGATCACGCCCCTGTCCGCGACGATCCACCACCACGAGCCGTTCCTGACCCTTCACGGGCTCCGGCTCATCTACGAGAAGAACCAGTAGTGACCGACGACTTCCGGCCGCCCTACCGCGTCGACGTGACGCACCGGGCGGCGCAGCTCCAGACCGACCACGCCGAGCTCCCCGACGGCGAGAACAGTGGCGCCACCGCCACGGTCGCCGGGCGGGTGATGCTCCTGCGCGACATGGGCCGCCTGGTCTTCGCGACCCTGCGCGACTCCAGCGGTGCCATCCAGCTGATGGCCACCGCCAAGGGCACGACGGGCTTCGCCGACTTCCAGCACCTGAACCTGGGCGACTGGGTGGTCGCCACCGGCGAGGTGATCCGCAGCCGCAAGGGCGAGCTGTCGGTGCAGGTGACCGAGTGGGAGGTGCTGGCGCAGGCCCGCCGCAACTTCGGCGACAAGTGGCACGGGGTCACCGACACCGACCTGCGCTACCGCCAGCGCTACGTCGACCTGTGGGCCAACGAGCGCAGCCGCGAGGTGTTCCTGGCCCGGTCCAACGTGATGTCGCTGACCCGGCGCTGGCTGGAGGACCGCGGGTTCGTCGAGGTGGAGACCCCGGTGTTCCACCCGATCCCCGGCGGCGCGCTGGCCCGGCCGTTCGTCACCCACCACAACGCCCTCGACCTCGACCTCTACCTGCGCATCGCCCCCGAGCTGTACCTGAAGCGCCTGGTGGTCGGCGGGTTCGAGCGGGTGTTCGAGCTGGCCCGGGTGTTCCGCAACGAGGGCATCTCGACCCGGCACAACCCCGAGTTCACGATGCTCGAGCTCTACCAGGCCTACGCCGACTACCACGACATCATGGAGCTCACCGAGGAGCTGGTCGCCCACCTGGCCACCGAGGTGACGGGGTCGACGAAGGTCACCTACGGCGACCGCGAGGTCGACCTCACGCCGCCGTGGCGCCGGGCGACGCTGGCCGAGCTGGTCGAGGAGCACGCCGGGGTGCAGGTCGACGTGCGGATGCCGCTGGAGCAGCTGCGCCGCATCGCCGAGGACCACGGCCTGGAGCCCGAGGACTCGTGGGGCCCGGGCAAGACGGTCCTGGAGATCTACGAGAAGACGACCGAGGCCCACCTGTGGGGCCCGGTGTTCGTGTGCGACTACCCGCTGGAGGTGTCGCCGCTGGCCCGCGACCACCGCGAGGTGCCCGAGACCGTCGAGCGCTTCGAGGCGATCGTCGCCGGCCGCGAGCTGGCCAACGCGTTCAGCGAGCTGGTCGATCCGGACGAGCAGCGCCGGCGCCTGGAGGAGCAGGCCCGCCAGAAGGCCGCCGGCGACGCCGAGGCCATGGTGCTCGACGAGGACTACGTGCGCGCCCTGGAGTACGGCCTGCCGCCGACCGGCGGGCTCGGCATCGGCATGGACCGGTTGGTCATGCTGCTCACCGACACGCACTCGATCCGCGACGTGGTGCTGTTCCCCACGCTGCGGCCCGAGCAGGAGTAGCGAGCCGCGGCGGACACCAGGGACCGACCCTCGAACCCCTCGCAGCCCGGAATCCCCGATCCCTCGATCCCCCACAGGAGGCGGAGCGTGCCCCAGACCGTGCGGGCCGACGTCGATCGGCTGACGCCGCCGGCCCCGGCCGACACGGCCCTCGACGAGATGGTGCCCCACCTCCGGTCGCTGGGCCTGGGGCTCGTCGCCTCCCAGCCCGGCGACCGCGACGTCGTCGTGTCGCCGGTGAGCATCGCCGTCGCCTTCGCCATGGTCGAGGCGGGCGCCGGCGACGAGACCGCCGCCGACATCCTGCACGCCTTCCGGTTCCCCGAGCCGCCCGCGGTCCACGAGGCGATGAACGCGCTCACCACGGCACTGGCGGCGGTCAGCCGCCCGGGTCGGGACGGCGACGGGGCGGGCGCGATCACCCTGGAGGTGGCCAACGCCGTGTGGGCCCAGGTGGGCCTGGAGCTGGGCGCCCCGTTCCTCGCCACGCTCGCGGCCCACTACGGCGCCGGGGTCACCACCGTCGACTACGCGGCCGACCCGGACGCGGCCCGCCAGGAGATCAACGCGTGGGTGGCGGAGGTGACCCGCGACCGCATCCCGCAGCTGCTGCCGCCGGGCGCGGTCACCGGCGACACCGTGGTCGCCCTGGTCAACGCCGTCTACCTCGACGCCGCCTGGCGCACGCCGTTCGAGCGCTCCCGCACGAGGGACCGCCCGTTCACCCTGCTCGACGGGCGCGAGGTCGACGTGCCGACCATGCACAACCCGGCGCTCACCACCGTGGCGTCGGCGGCCGACGACGGCACGTCGGTGGTGAAGCTGCCCTACGCCGGCGGCGAGCTGGCGATGGTCGTGCTGGTCCCGCCCCGCGACGTCGGCCTGGCCACCTTCGAGGCCGAGCTGACCGAGACCCGGCTGGGGGCGATGGTCGACCGGCTGGGCCGGGCCCGGGTGGACCTGACCCTGCCCCGCTGGGCGACCCGCTCGGCGCTCGACCTGGCCGAGCCGCTGGCGGCGCTGGGCCTGCGGATCCCGGGCGGCGACCTGAGCGGGATGGCGCCGGGGGCGTTCATCGGCGCGGCGGTGCACGCCGCCGACATCACGGTCGACGAGGAACGGACCGTGGCGGCCGCCGCCACCGCGGTGATGGCGGGCCGGGCGGCGATGGACGAGCCGCCGCGGCTGCAGATCGCGGTCGACCGGCCGTTCCTGTTCATCGTGCAGCACGAGCCGACGCGGGCGCCGCTGTTCGTCGGCCGGGTCACCGACCCGCGCTGAGCCCTCGTTCCAGGCCGAGCCGCCCCGGGACCCGTCCCCTGACGGGTGCGGGCTCCCCGCTCGGGGGTCGGTCCGTTCCTACGATGGGGCCCTGACGGGAACCCGGCGGGCAGCCAGGAGCGTCGAAGCAACATGGCCATCCGATCGGTCGCAGCTGCCCTCAGCGTCGCCCTTCTCCTCGCCGCCTGCGGGGACGACGGCGGCGCCACGTCGTCGGGCGACGCCGGGGAGACCGCCCCGGGCGGGCAGACCGGACAGGAGGTGTCGGACATGCCGGAGGTGAAAGCCGACCTCGCCCGCGTCAACGCCCCCGCCGACGCCCCGGTCGACGAGGTGGCGGCCGGGCTGCGGGGCTTCGCCGTCGAGCTCGCGGGCCAGACGCCCGCCACCGACAACCTGGTCGTGTCGCCGGCCAGCATCGCCGTGGCGTTCGCCATGGCCGAGGCCGGCGCCGACGACGCCACCGCCGCCGACATCGCCGAGCTGTTCGGGTTCCCCGACCAGCCCGCGGTCCACGAGGCCATGAACGCCCTCACGGCCGCCCTGGAGGCCGCCAACCACCCCGGCGCCGACCAGGGGTCGGAGGGCGTCACGCTCGAGCTGGCCAACAGCCTGTGGGGCCAGGAGGGCAGCGAGTTCGGCGCCGAGTTCCTCGACACGCTGGCCACCCACTACGGCGCCGGGGTCCGGCCGGTCGACTTCGCCGGCGACCCGGACGGCGCCCGCCGGACGATCAACGCCTGGGTCGCCGACGCCACCCGCGACCGCGTCCCCGAGCTGCTGAGGTCGGTCGACCCGGGCACGGTCGTCGCCCTGGTCAACGCCATCTACCTCAAGGCGTCGTGGCAGGTCCCGTTCGCCGAGGAGACGACCACGGACGCCCCGTTCACGCTGGCCGACGGCACCACGGTCGAGGTGCCGACGATGCAGGCCGCGGCCCTCTACGTGTCCGCCGACGACGGCGACGGCTACCAGGCCGTGCAGCTGCCCTACGACGGCAACGAGCTGTCGATGGTGGTGATCGTGCCGGACGAGGGCACCGCGCTGGCCGACTTCGAGGCCGGCCTCGACGGCGACCGCCTGACCGCGATCCTCCGCGGCCTGGAGCCGTCGGCCGTCGACCTGGCCCTGCCCCGCTTCGACACCGCCACCGAGCTCGACCTGGGCGAGGCGCTCACCGCGCTCGGCCTTCCCGTGCCGGGTGGCGACCTGCGCGGCATCGTCCCCGGCGCCGGCATCGACCAGGCCGTGCACGCCGCCAACATCACCGTCGACGAGAAGGGCACCGAGGCCGCGGCCGCCACGGCGGTCATGGGCGTCGTGTCGGCGCCGACCGACGTGCTGCCGGTCACGGTCGACCGGCCGTTCCTGTTCGTCGTGCAGCACGACGCCACCGGGACGCCGCTGTTCTACGGCCGCATCACCGACCCGAGGGGGTGATCCGCACCGCCTCGGCCAGGGCCTCGGCCGGCGCGAGCAGGTCGGCCGGCCGGGGGCCCGCACCCGGGCGGGGGTAGGGCGCCAGCCGGTGGAGCGGGTCGCCGTCGCCGTAGAGGACGTCGGCGCCGGCGTGGCCGTCGTGGTTGTCGTGGTACCCGTCGCCGTCGTGGCCGACGTCGAGCTCGTGGTCGTCGGTGTGGAGGCGGAGGTGGGCGGGGAGGCCCAGGTCGGCGGGGTCCGGCACCGGCACGGGGGCGTCGGCCGACACCGTCACCACGCCGCGGGCCCGGCGCCCGAACCAGCCGCGGCCGGACTGGTGGAGGGCGATGCGCACCTCGTAGCGGCCGGGCTCGTCGGGCGCGACCAGCAGCACCTCGACGTCGGTGGTCTCGCCCGGGTGGAGGAGGCGGGGGAGCGCGCTCAGCGGGCCCCGGCGGAAGCGGCGGCGGTCGTCGCCGTTGCGGCGGTCCGGCCCGTCGACCCGGATCCAGCGGCTGCCCACCCGGATCGGGTGCGGCGGCACGGTGGCGAGGGCCAGCGGCGAGCCGTTGGTCACGGCGACCGTGGTGGTGCGGACC
>DATCLV010000849.1:0-9499 GCA_036563745.1 Acidimicrobiales bacterium
GTCCTCGACACCTCCCCGGGCGGCGACGGCGTCACCGACCTGCCCACCGCGCTCGCCGACGAGTACGAGCTGGTGACGGCGGCGGGCGTCGAGGTCGACGAGGCGACCCGGCGGGCGGCGATCCGCCACGCCCGCTTCGAGGACCTCGACGTGCTCGACCTCGTGCCGGGCGACCTGCCGGTCGCCGACCTCTACCAGCTGCTGCGCGAGGTCGACCCCCGCAGCTACCGGCACGACCCGATGGCGGCGGGCCGCGGCGCCGGCCACGCCACGCTGGTCCGGTCCGAGCTGCTGGCCCGCTCGCCGCTGGCCCGGACCACCGACCTCGACCCGGTGGAGTACGTCGAGGCGATGGTGCACCTCAAGCACTACGCGCCCACCACGTCCGACCTGGCGGTCGCCCCCGGTCTGGCGGCGGTCGCCCCGGACGCGGGCTGGCGCCGCCCCCGCCTCCGGGCGGTCTACGGGCCGCCGGCCCCGGCGCTCGGCGCGGTGCCGGCGCTGAGCGCGGCGGCGGTGACGCTGGTGGCCCGCCGGGGCCGGGCCGCGGGGCTCGCCGCGGCGGCCGCCCACGCCGCCCAGCCGTACCTGGTGACGGCCGGCCACGCGCTCCGGCCCCGCGACCTGCGGCCCGGGCGGGCGCTGGCGCGGGCCGGCCGCGACCTGGCCGAGGTCGTGGAGCGCTGGCGGGCGCCGGTGCCCGAGGCGGTCGAGCGGCGGCGCCGGGACGAGCTCGCCGCCGACGAGGGCCGCCGCCGCGACTACGCGGTCCTGTTCGACAGCCCGGAGCGGCTGTTCGAGCCCCGCCGGTCGACCTGCCCGTGGTGCGAGGGCAGCGACCTGCGGCCCCTGGTCGAGCTGCCCGACATGCTGCAGGAGAAGCCGGGGCGGTTCCGGCTGGAGGAGTGTGGGTCGTGCGGCCACGTGTTCCAGAACCCGCGCCTGTCGATCGCCGGCCTCGACGCCTACTACAAGGACTTCTACGACGGGCTGGGCGACCGGGACACGGCCTTCACGTTCTCGATGGGCGGCCGGTCGTACCTGCAGCGGGCGCTGATGCTGGCCGGCGTGGCCACGCCGAAGCGCTGGCTCGACGTGGGCGCCGGGCACGGGCACTTCAGCCTGTGCGCCCGGGAGGTGTGGCCGGAGACCCGCTTCGACGGGCTCGACCTGAGCGACTCGGTGGCCGAGGCCCGCCGCCGGGGCTGGATCGAGCACGCCTACCAGGGCCTGTTCCCCGTCCTCGCCGGCGACCTGGTGGGGGCCTACGACGTGGTCAGCATGCACCACTACCTGGAGCACACCCGCGACCCGGGGGCCGAGCTCGACGCCGCCGCCACCGTGCTGGAGGAGGGCGGCCACCTGCTGATCGAGGTGCCCGACCCGGAGAGCCGGCTGGGTCGCCGGCTCGGTCCGCTGTGGGGGCCGTGGTTCCAGCCCCAGCACCAGCACTTCGTGCCGGTCGGCAATTTGGTCGACGCCCTGACCGAGCGGGGGTTCTCGGTGGTCAAGGTGGAGCGGGCCGAGGCGCACCAGGCGGTCGACCTGGCCTTCGCCCTCTGGCTGCTGGCCCACCGGGTGGCGCCGGCGGGCGACCAGCCGTGGGCCCCGCCGCCGACGCGGCTGCGCCGGCTGGCCCGGACGGCGACGTTCACGGCGTTCGCCCCGGCGATGGTGGTGGCCCTGCTCGCCGATCAGGCCCTGGCCCCGCTGTGGCGGCGGCTTCCGGGGATGACCAACACGTACCGGGTGCTGGCCCGCCGCGGCTGAGCCCGGTCACCCGGCCCGGGTGATCCCGGCGGGGCGGGCCGGGGTCATCGTGGCGCGATGGAGGACGGTGACCGCCCGGCGCCGGCCCCACCGGCGCGCGGGCGGCGCGTGGGGGCCCGGGCCCTGCTGGTGCTGGGGTGCCTGGTGCTGCTGGTGGCCAACCTCACGGTGTGGCTGCGGTACACGGCGCTCGACACCGACCGGTTCGTCCCGGCGCTGGCCCCGCTGGCCCGGGACCCGGAGCTGACCGACGCCCTCGCCGCCGAGCTGACCGGCCGGATCTTCGCCGAGGTCGACGTCGAGGCGCGGGTGGCCGCCGCGCTGCCCGACGACGACCCGCTGATCGTCGCCACCGTCACCCGCCTGGCCCGCGGCCTGGTGACCGACGCCCTGCGCGACGCGCTGCGGAGCGACGCGTTCGCCACCGTGTGGGAGCGGGCGCTCCGGGAGACCCACCGGCGGGCGCTGGCGGTGGTGGACGGCGACGCCACCGACATCGCGCTCGAGCTCACCGCCGTGCTCGACCGGGCCGACCGGACGCTGGAGGACCTCGGCGTCGACCTGGTCGACCGTCGCACGATCGAGCGGATCGATGACGTGGTGGTGGCCCGGGCCGAGGACGTGGACACCGCCGGGCGGGTGGTGGAGCTGCTGCGGACGCTGGCGTGGGCCCTGCCGCTCGCCGCCGTGGTGCTGCTGGGGGTCGCGCTGCTGGTGGCCGCCGACCGGCGGCACACGGCGGGGCTGCTCGGCGCCGGCGTGGCGGTGACGATGGTGGTGACGTTCGTGGCGCTGCGGATCACGCGGCGGGTGCTGGTCGACCGGATCGAGGGCGACGTCGCCCGCCGGGCCGCCGGAGAGGTGTGGGCCGGCGCGCTGGCCCCGCTGTTCCGCCAGACCGCGGTGCTGCTGGTGCTGGGGTTGGTGGTGGCGCTGGGGGCCTGGTTCCTGGGACCGGCGGCCGCCTCGCTGCGGGCGTGGGGGCGGGACCGGGCGCGGGGGCCGTCGCCGGTCGTGGCCCGCCTGGCCGGCCACCGCCGCCGGCTCCAGGTGGGCGTGCTCGTCGCCGGCGCCGCCGTCCTGCTGTTCCTCCCGTCGCTGAGCCTCACCACCGCCGTCGTGGTGGTCGCCCTCGCCGGCCTCCTCGTCGTGCTGGTCGACGTCGTGGTGCCGTCGCCCGGGGTCACCGCCTGACGGTCACCGCTTGACGGGCGCCGGCGCCCGCCGGCTCAGCACTCCTCGGCGGCCTTGTCCCGGAGGTCGCGCGCCGCACCGGTCACGTCGTCGAGGGCGGCGGAGATCGAGTCGGCGGCGTCGCGGAACGAGTCGCTCGCCGGCAGGTCGCGGAGCGTGTCACCGAGGCCGTCGAGGGCGTCGCGCAGCTCGTCGACCTGGGGCTGGAGCCGTTCCTCGCCGGCGGAGCCCAGCTCGTCGAGGTCCTCGCGGAGGTCGCCGAGGGAGTCGCGGATGTCGTCGATGCTGGTGCCGGTCCCGATGTCGCCCAGCTCCCGGAGGTCGTCGTCGAGGTCCTCACGGGCGTCGCACGCCTGCTCCTGGGCCGAGTCCTCGTCGTCGCCGCAGGCACCCAGGAAGGCGAGGGCCGCCACCCCGACCAGCCCGACGGCACGCGCGCGTGTGGATGTCATGCCCGCAGGCTCGTCGCCGCCGTCGCCACCGGCGTCACCCGGTGGGGGTGATCCCCGCTTCGTCGAACCCGGCCGGTTCGGCGTGGGGGCCCGCCCGGGGCATGAACGGGGATGTTCCCCATGCTCGGCACGGCCGGGCTCCGCGATGGTGGCGACCATGTCGCCGACACCCCCGTCGTCCCCGCCGCCGACCGGGCCGTCCGGTCCCCCGCCGGGCACACCCCCGCCCCCGCCGCCGGCGCCGTCCTTCCGCGAGGCACTCCCGGTGCGGCTGCTGGTCGGGGTGGCGGCGGCGGTCGCCGGCTTCGTCCTCGAGATCTCGGTCCACAGCTACCGGTCCGAGAACGGCCTGGTCGTCGACTGCGACTACCGGAACTACGGGCCGTTGCTGCTCGGGCCGGTGGCCGTGTGGCTGGGCCTCCAGGCCGTGGTCCGCGGCCGCCGGTCCGAGGGTGCCGGCCGCGACGTGGCGTTGGGCGCCCTGGTCGCCGCCGTCGGCGTCCTCCACGTGCTGCGGGGCCTCGGCGTCGTCGACCTCGACCTCCTCGGCCAGAACCCCTGCTGAGCCCCGCCGCACCGGCCGCCGGCCCACCGAACCTGCCCCCGAGACGGGGCGCCGGCGCCCCGTTTCGGGGGCAGGTTCGGAAAGGGGGCAGGCTCGGAAAGACGCCGTCGCGCGCGGACACGGCACCGGGCGGCCTCCTACCCTGAGGAGGCACAGGAACGGGCAGGGGCACGGGGGCTCCGACCCACGTTCGGTCGAGTGATCCGGAGGCGCGGGTGACCGATGGGTGAGCGAACGGCGCCCCCGCCGGGGCGGACCCGGGCACGGCGGATCGTGCCCGTGATCGCCGGGCCGCTCGCGCTGCTGCTGGCGATCCTGTCCGTGCGCTGGTGGGACGGCACCCGCGACCGCCTCGCCGACACCCGGGCCGACCTCCGGACCACCGAGGCCGACATCGGCGACGTCGAGGACCGGCTCGACGAGGCCGAGGCCGTGCGGCAGGAGCGGGCCGCCCGGCTGGCCGCCGAGCTGGTGACGCTCGCCGAGCGGCGCGACGAGCGCGACGAGGTCCGGGAGGGGCTCGACTCGCTGCTCGTCACGCTCACCGACCTCGAGACCCAGCTGGCGGCGGCCAAGGCCGACCTGGAGGCCCGCCAGACCCGCCTGGCCGCCTTCGACCGGTGCCTGCTGGGCGTCGCGCAGGCGCTCAACCAGGCGTCGGTGTCCGACGTGCGGGGGCTGATCAGGACCGTCGAGGGCATCGAGGGCGACTGCACCGCGGCGGGGGTCGAGCTGTGAGCTCGGTCCTGGAGTCGCCGCCGTCGCCCGAGGGCGAGGACACGCCGGACGGCGCCGGCGCCGTGGCCGCGATCGCCGAGCTGCGCCGCCCGCGGCTGCGACGAGGCCGCCCCGGGGCCCGCCGGCACCCCCGGGCCCGCCGGCTCCGCACGCTCCTCCGCCGCTCCCCCATCTGGCTCGACCCCCGGGGCCTCGACCGCCGGCAGCGGGTGGTGCGGGGCCTTGCCGTCGTCGCCGTGCTCGTCGCCACCCAGCAGGCCTGGGCGCTCCGCACCGGGCTCACCGACACCCGCCGGCGCCTCGACGCCGCCCGCACCGAGCTGGCCGACCTCGAGGTCGACGCCGAGCGGGCCGAGATCCGCAACGACCTGAGCGCCCGCACCATCGAGCTGATCCGCGACGAGACCGGCTTCGCGGTCGCCGAACGGACCTGGATCGAGGACGCGATCGAGGGCGTCCGGGCCGAGATCGCCGCGGTCGAGGCCAGCCGCCAGGAGACCGACGCCGCCCGCCAGCTCGTCGACGCCGATGCCGCCGAGACCCGGGCCTGCTTCGACGGGGTCGCCCGGGCCATCGACGCCAACGCCCGGGGCGACGGCACGGCCGCGGTCGAGGAGATGCGGGCCGCCACCGGCGCCTGCACCCGCACGCTGGCCTACGCCACCGGCGCCCGGTTCCCCTACGACTTCGCCGACCCCTTCGTCCTCCGGGCGGACGGCGCCTACTACGCCTACTCCACCAACGCCGGCGCCGGCGACGTGCAGGTGCTCCGGTCGACCGACCTGCAGGACTGGGAGCTGGTCGGCAACGCCCTCGCCGGCCTCCCCGCCTGGGCCCGGCCCAACGCCACGTGGGCGCCGTCGGTGCTGGCCCGGGACGGGCGCTACGTCCTCTACTACACGGTGCGCGAGGACGCCTCGAACCTGCAGTGCATCTCGCGGGCCGTCGGCGCCCACCCCACCGGGCCGTTCCTCGACGACTCCCGGGGCCCGCTCGTCTGCCAGCGGGAGCACGGCGGCTCGATCGACCCGAGCCCGTTCGTCGGCGCCGACGGGCAGCCGTGGCTGCTGTGGAAGTCGGAGGGGCGGGGGTCGGCCGGCGCGGGGCCGGTCATCTGGTCGCAGCCGCTGACGCCCGACGGGCTGGGCCTCGCCTTCGTCCCGCCCGCCGCGCTCATGGGTGCCGACCGGTCGTTCGAGCGCGGGGTGGTCGAGGGCCCGACGATGGTGCAGGAGGGCGGCCGGTTCTTCCTCCTGTACGCGGCGGCCAACTGGAGCTCCCGCCACTACGTGACCGGGTACGCGGTGTGCGCGGGGCCGGCGGGCCCCTGCGAGAAGGCGGGGTCCGGGCCGGTGCTGCGCTCCGGTGACCGGCTGGCCGGGCCCGGCGGCGCCGAGGTGTTCCGGGACGCGTCCGGCCGGCTGTGGGCCGCGTTCCACGCCTACTCGGAGCCGAACGTCGGCTACCCCAGCAGCCGCTACCTGCACCTCGCCCGGGTCACGATCTCGGGGACGCGGCTGTCGATGGCGCCCTGGCACCCCTGAGCGCGGTCCTGCTGCGCGCCGCGGCCCGTGCCGGCGCCGGGCCGGCCGGGGCCGCGGTCAGAAGCCCTGGGCGGCCCGCACCCGGGCGATGGTGCGCTCGGCGATGGGCGCGGCGGCGGCCGCGCCGGCGGCGAGGATGTCGTCGACCGCCGTGGGGTCGGCCATCAGCTCGTGGTAGGCGGCCTGGATCGGCGCCAGCCGCTCGACGACCGCGTCGGCGACCGCCGACTTGAGCTGCCCGTAGGACTGGACGTCGTGGGCCTTCACGAACTGCGCCGGGTCCTCCAGCGACGACACGGCCGCCCCGATCTCGATGAGGTTCTTCACCCCGGGCGACGCGGTGGCGTAGTCGAGGTCGTTCCCGCTGTCGGTGACCGCCCGCATGATCTTCTTCCGGGCGACCTTGGGCTCGTCGAGCAGGAACACGGCGTGGCCCGAGTGGACCTTGGCCAGGCTCTTCGACATCTTCCGGGTCGGGTCGTCGAGGCCGAGCACCCGGGCGCCGACCGACGGCAGCTTGGCCTCGGGCATGACGAGGATCCCGTCGCCGTCGCCCTTGCCCCCGCCGAAGCGCCGGTTGAACATCTCGACGATGTCGCGGGTCAGCTCGAGGTGCTGCAGCTGGTCGTGGCCGACCGGGACGACCTCGGCGTCGTAGAGGGCGATGTCGGCCGCCTGCAGGATCGGGTAGGTGAGCAGGCCGGCGCCGACCTCGGCCTTCTGCTGGTCGGACTTCGACTTGAACTGCGTCATCCGCTGCAGCTGCCCCACCGGCGTGACGCAGGTGAGGTACCAGGTCAGCTCGGTGTGGTACGGCGCCAGGTCGGACTGGCGGTAGATGTGGCAGCGCGCGGGGTCGAGTCCGGCGGCCACGTAGAGGGCGGCCGCCTGGCGGGTGACCTCCCGCAGCGGCGGGCCCGACTGCGGCGTGGTGAGGGCGTGGAGGTCGGCCAGGAAGACGAACGAATCGTGGCTGTCGAGCAGCTTGACCCACTGGTCGATCGCACCGATGAGGTTGCCGAGGTGCAGGTCGCCGTTCGCCTGGACGCCGGAGACGAGGACCGGCTTGGCCGCTGGATCGTGGGTCGTCATCCCGGCCGACGTTAGTGCCCGGCCCCTCGCGCCCAGGACTGGATTCCGACCGCCCGGGGCAGGTCGGCGCGGCTCCTACGACGACGGGCGGTGGCTCGGCAGGGTGCAGGTGGCGTCGAGGCCGAGAACGTGGTTGAGGCGTCCGAACGCCAGCCACGAGCCGAGGCTCATCGACAGCTCCACGATCTCCCGCGGCGAGTAGTGGACGGTCATCCGCGCCCAGAACTCGTCGTCGAGGCCGTGGTGGTCGAGGGCGTAGCGCTCGGCGTACTCGGCCGCGAGGCGGGTGCGGTCGTCGAAGGCGTCGGTGGTGCGCCACTCGGCGACGGCCTCCGCGAAGGTCGGCTCGACCTTCTCGCCGTCCCGCTCGGTGCGCCAGTCGAGGCAGAACAGGCAGCCGTTGATCTGGGCGATCCGCAGGCGGGCCGCCTCGAACTCCCGCAGCCCCAGCGTGCTGTGCGAGTAGACGGCGGCCGAGAACCTCGACGCCGCCGGTCCGATCCCGGGCACCATCTCGCCCCACACGTACTCGATGGGGTCCGTGCCCTCCGGGACGTCGATCTGCATCGTCAGCTCCTCCCCTGCCGACCCGGCCCGCCCGCTCGTGCGGCACCCGTCCGGCCCAGCCGCCCGACCGCCGGGAGCAGCGGCACGTCGAGGGCGTCGTAGAGGCCGGGCGGTGCGGCGTCGAGCCACCCGATCGCCCCGACCAGCCGGCCGACGGCGGTGGCGTTCCCGCCCGCCGCCTTGTTGCCGCCCTCGTCGGTGGCCTCGACGGTCACCTCGATGCGGGGCCGGCCCTCGACGATCACCCGGTGCGCCCCGTCGCCGCCGCCGGGCGGGACCGGCCAGTCGGGCGCGCACGACGGGTGGATGCGGGTGACGTGCTCGATCACGATGCGGGGCTCGCCGCCGACGATGCCCTGGACCTCGAACCGCACCGCTCCCTGCGTCCCGGCGGCGAACTCACCCATCGCCTCGGTGGTGACGGTGGCGTCGAGGGGCCGGCGCTCGACCACCTCCCTGACCTCGTCGACCTCGACGCCCAGGCCCCGGGCGATCAGCCGCACCTGCCCACCCCACACCATGGTGGGCACGGTGGCGGCCAGCATCGGCGGCTCGTCGTCGAGCGGCCGGCCCATGCCGACCAGGTGGCGGACCGCGTCCTCCTGGTCGTAGGTGGTGTAGTCGAAGATCTCCTGGCAACGGATGGCGTCGATGGTCGAGCCGAGCCCGCTGACCAGCAGGGGCAGCACGTCGTTGCCCCAGCCGGGGTCGACGCCCGACACGAACAGCGACCCGCCGCCCTCGGCGACGGCGGCCAGCACCGCCTCCCGCAGC
The DNA here is from genome assembly GCA_036563745.1 of Acidimicrobiales bacterium. Classification (GTDB taxonomy): domain Bacteria; phylum Actinomycetota; class Acidimicrobiia; order Acidimicrobiales; family VFJN01; genus DASXTK01. The sequence continues at coordinate 8,697 of DATCLV010000849.1, forward strand.
TCGTGCGGGGCGTTGCGCTGGTCGTAGAGGGCGTAGAGGGCCGGGGTGACGACGATCGCCCCGGCCCGGACGGCCCGGAGGACGTCGGCCAGGGCGTCGTCGGGCCGGACGTCGCCAGACGCGGCGTAGACGAGGGCCCGGGGTCGGGCGGCGAGGACGGCGTCGACGTCGCTCGTGGCGGCCACGCCCAGCTCGGCGTCGAGGCCGGCCAGCTCGCCGGCGTCGCGGCCCACCTTGGCCGGGCTGTGCACGACGACCGCCGTGAGGTCGAGGCCGGGGTGGGCGTCGACCGCCCGGATCGCCGCCCGCCCGACGTTCCCGGTCCCCCACACGACGGTCGCCACCACGCCGCCAGGCTACCGAGGATCTGACGCCCCGTCAGAAGCGGTGGCGGGTGTGGCTGAACGGGGACTTCCCGAAGGCCAGGACCTTGGTGGGCACGACCTCGTAGACGAGGGCGGTGCCGCCCTCCTCGTGCTCGAAGCCGCCGTCGCCCACCTTGAACTGCCAGCTCTCCCCGTCCCACTTCCGGGCCCAGGCGACGGCCAGGCGCTCCAGCCGGTCCGGGTCGGTGACCCGGCGGGCCTCGCCCTCCACCATCACGTCGACCCCCTCGTCCCACCGGTCGCAGCCGGTGGTGACCACGACGTGGGGGTTGGCGGCCAGGTTGCGCTGCTTCTGCTCACCGGGGCCGGTGCAGAAGTGGCAGGCGCCGTCGAGCCACACGGCCACCAGCGGCGTCACGTGGGGCCGCCCGTCGGCCCGCACGGTGCTGAGCCAGCTGATCTGGGCCGACTCCAGCA
>DATCLV010000860.1:0-5751 GCA_036563745.1 Acidimicrobiales bacterium
TAGCCCTCCTGCTCGGCGATGCCGACCAGGGTGGCGCTGTAGGCCTGGGTGACGGACATGACCCCGCTGGCCTGGTCCGGGGTGTGCCCGTTGAAGTACCACTCCCCCACGATCTCCCCATGGCGGGCGACGAGGAGGCATTCCGTCTCGGGGACGGACTCGGCCGCGATCTCTTCGAGCTTGGCCGCATCGAAGCCGAGTTCCGTCGGGTCTGCCTGTGACCAATCGGCCCCCGGGTAAACCGCCGTGGCGGCTTCACTCTGGGCGGCCATTTCTGAAAGCAATCCCCCGCCACCGCCACTGCATGCGGTTGCGAGGAGCACTGCGCATGTCCCTGCTCTGGAGACGCGCGCGACCCAGCGTTTGTCCATGTGGTACGCCCTCCCCCAGCAGCCCTATGCGTGCTGGTTTGCCAAAAGGCGGAAGCTACCAGACTGCATTGCTGCACGTCGGCAAACATGGACGAAAAGTCGCAACGATTTTGAAAAAATACGACCTATTATCGTGCACTCTGCGTGAAGTAAATATCGGCAAACCAAACACGCACATTTATGCACAGAGTGTCACCTAAGTCGCGGGTGATTCCTCCTTTATACGCGGTCCAGACCCTCTGTCATCGAGTTGCAAGCGGTCCGTGGTGGACCTTCCGCTATTGCAACCGGGGGCCATCTCGGCGCCCTCGGGCAGGAAGGGCAGCGCGGGGTTGGCCGACGAGAACACGCCCCAGTCGCTCTCGCAGCCCGGCACCACCCAGGCGTGCAGCATCCAGCCGTCCTCGTTGGGCAGGAACGAGCCGCCGAGCGCCTCGCACTCCTCCTCGCTGAGCACGTCGGAGCTCAGGTTCACACCCCCGTTCGCCAGGTCGAGGCAGTACGAGCGGTGACGGTGCCAGCGGTCGTTGACGCCGGTGAAGCCCTCCGGCGGGGCGTCGCCGGCCCGTCGCACCACGTACGACACGCCCACCAGGTGCGAGCCGGGATCGGTGCCGTCGTAGAGCAGCTGGACCGGGCGGGCGGGATCGAAGGTCGTGCCCAGCAGGTCCCAGTTCTGGTAGTGGGCGCCGAGGCCCGCGTAGTACGTGTCCCCCTGCACGTAGCCGGCGGCGATGGCGTCGGCCACCGTCGGGTACCGGGTCACCAGCTCACGCACGGCGGTCAGCTCGCCGGCGAGGCGCTCGCACTCGCCCGGGTCGGTCATCGGCGTCCACGGGTCGGGCCCGAGCGAGTGGGTGAGGACCCCGCCCTCGATGTGGCGGCGGTACACCTCCAGGTCGGCGGTCGCCAGCCGGTCGACGACCTCGTCCGGGCCCAGACCCAGCTCCTCGTCGACGAACACGCCGGCCCAGTCGGCGAGCGTGAAGTCGACGGGCCCCGCCTCGTGGTGGTGGGCGTGTGCGCCGGGCTCGGCGGGGGCGGTGTCGTTGAACCGGGCGGTGTTGAGCCCCAGGTCGCAGCGGTCGTCGATGTCGACCTCCGGGGCGTCGTCCGGGACGTCGGGACCGTTCCCGGCGTCGGCGCCCCCGCAGGCACCGAGGAGGGTGACGGCGGCGAGCGCGGCGGCGACGGTGGCGGCACCGGGAACGACGAGGGCCCCCCGCCTCCGGTGACCCGTCACCACCATGGGCACCCCCTGTCGCCTCTGCGCATGCGCGCCCCGACCCCTGCCGTGGACGGGTAGCCGTACCCAGCGGCGTGGCGCCTAACCCCCGAGGATCACGACGATCCGCCCAGGAGCACCGCCAGCTGCCGCGACTGGGCGACGAGGCGGCCCGTGGCGTCCCACAGCTCGAGGTCCTCCTCGTGGTAGCCAGCGCCCACGTGGCGGGTGACGACCCGGCACGCCAGCCACCCCGGCGCCGGGCGGGCCCGGACGTGCGTGGTCAGCTCGACCGAGGCCGATCCGGCCGCCCCCAGCTCCAGGACCACCGGGGCCGCCGCGTCGACCAGCAGCGGCAGCGACCGGACGTCGGCGTCGCGGCCGGCGAGTCGCAGCCACAGCTCGGCGCGGGGGTCGCCGCTGGGCCGGCCCGACAGCCATCCGGGCGGCGCCGGCGCCCGCATCTCGACCCGCTGGGCCAGGGTGGCGTCCGGCAGCTCGAGGCCGGCGAGCAGGTCGAGGCAGTCCTCCGGCGGGGGCAGGTCCGGGGCGGCGACGCCGATCGAGCGGACACCGCCTCCGCCGTTGCCGTCGCGGTCCAGGCCGGCGCCGCCGGCACCGCCGGCACCGCCGAGGTCGGCGAACGACGCCGTCGTCCGCACCAGCTCCCGGCCGTCCTGCAGCAGCCGGACCGTCCCCGTCGACAGGCGGCGGCCCCGGCGGGCCACGTCGGTGTGCAGCTCGATCGGCCCCGGCTTCCCCGGCCGGTGGAAGAAGCTGGACACGACGAGCGGGTCGGGGTGTGGCAGCACCCGGCCCAGCGCCCGCAACGCCACGGCGACGTAGTAGCCGCCGTTCACCACGCCGCCGAGCGAGTTCCAGCGCCCGGTGAGCCGGGCGTCGAAGACCCCGTCGCCTCGGGCCTCGACCTCGGTGTCCTCGTCGAACGGGTGCAGCGGGGCGTCGATCGTCATGCCGCCACCCTGCCGTCGCCCCGCCCCCGCGACGACTACGTGTGAGGTAAGCGTCAGCGCTCGTGCTCGACCATGTCCGTGATGTCGAGGCGGACGTGGTCGATCACCCAGTCCTCGACGCAGCCCCGGAACTGGCGCCGGTCGGTCTCGTCCAGCGCCGGGGTGAGCTCGGCCCGGAAGCGGCCCTCGTCGAGCCGCTCGACCTCACCGAGCAGGTCGGAGCTCACCTCCAGCCGGCAGGCCAGCAGCTGCGCCTCCACCATCTCGGCCAGGTCCTGGCCCCGCTCGCCGCCCTTGGTGTCGGCCGAGATGAAGATCTCCAGCCGCTGCGCCGTCACCGGGTGGTGGGTCGACAGCGTCGCCTCGCGCAGCGCCAGCACCCCGACCACGCCGATCGCCAACCCCACCGCCCCCAGCAGCAGCTGGAGCGGCTTGACCTTCCGCACTACCGGCGGCCGCCGCGCCGCAGCAGCTGGCGGATCTGGTCGTCGTTGGCGCCCGGGACCTCCTGGGCCAGCACGGTCACGTCGTCGAGCAGCAGCCCACCCGACGGGTAGCTGATCGGCTCCAGCTGCCGGGCCAGGCGCTCCTCACCGACCGGCGACGACGTCGTCGACCCGATCTTGTCGACCACCCAGGCGACGCCGGAGATCAGCACGCCGCCGCCCACCAGGAACGTGATGAACACGTTCAGGTCGCGGCCGGGCTGACGCATCCACGCGAACCGGTTGGGTGCCGACGGGCGGGTCTGGCGCAGGATCGTGGCCACCGTGGGGTCGACGCCGGTGCGCCGGTCGTACTCCAGCCGGGCCAGCCGCCGCAGCACCATGCCCGTGGCCAGGCCCACCTCGGCGATGAGCACCACGAGGCCGAAGAACAGGGCCCGGTTCCACTCCCACCGGTTCAGGGACACGACCATGTAGACCAGCCCCGCGAGCAGGGTGCCGACGCCCGCGAGCCACCCGATCGTCTTCACGACTCCTCCTCCTCGATGGTGACCTGGCCGGTCTCGCCGTCGACGGACACCACCGCCCCCTCGGGGAGGTCGACGGAGGCGCCGGTGTAGCCGACGACGGTGGCGACCCCGGCCTCGCGGGCGAGGATCGCCAGGTGGGACAGCACCGACCCGGTCTCGGCCACGATGCCGGCCAGCCGGGGCAGCAGCGGCCCCAGCCCCGGCGACAGCGTGGTGGTGACCAGCACCGAGCCCCTCGGCGGGTCCTCGGTGTCGTAGGTGACGGGCCCACGGGCGGTGCCGCCGCCGGCGCCGGTGCCGCCGCCGACCTCGGCGGCGCTCTGCACCCGGATCGGCTTGCCCAGGTCGGACAGCTGGAACGCGGCCGGCAGCGGGCTGCCGAAGTCGTGGTCGTGTTTGGCGACCAGCGCCGGCACCACCACGGCCCGGCCGGTGGCCACGGCCTCGACGTGGCTCAGGGTCATGTGGCGGATCAGCTCGGGCGACGTGAGGTCGCCCTTGGCGGTCAGCCGCTCGCCCAGCTCCCAGGCGGCCCGGCCCGACAGCTCCTGCACCCAGCGGACCCGCAGGCGCAGCGCCTCCCGCAGGATGCCGTTGTCGCAGCAGGTCGCCGGGTTCTCCGGCACCACCACGTCGATGGCGGTGGCCTCCTCGGGCAGCTCGGGGGCCGGGGCGACCGCCGGCGCGGTCAGCGCCAGCACCGCAGGGCTGCGGGCCAGGATCTCCTCGTCGCTGAGCCCGTCCTGGCGGGCCTCGGCCAGCATCCGCAGCGCCACCGACGCCCCGGTCAGCCGGTTGGTGGTGGTGGCGCTGAGCATGCCGATGAGGATCTCGTGGGCGTGCAGGGCCCGGAGCACCACCTGGCTGCGGTGCAGGAGCGCGAACAGCTGCCGGCTCGTCAGCTCGGTGAGCTCGGGGACCTGCTCCAGGTCGCTGTCGGTCCGGTCGAGCAGGTGCTCGGCCAGCCGGGGCAGCGCGGCCCGGAGGCGCCCGACCCGCCACGCGGCCCGGAGGTTCCGGATGGCGGGCAGCGGGTTGAGGCGGTGGACGACCTTCTGCTTGGGCTTGATCTCGCCGGCCAGGCGCAGGTCGATGGCGACGTGGCCGTCGACGCAGACGACCACCTCGCTGGCGTCGACCTCGGCCGGGGTCGCCATGCCGGCCAGCAGCACCGCCTCCCGGACGGCGTCGCGCAGCGGCGGCACCCACAGGTCGCGCTCCAGCTCCGTGAGCGGGGCGGGGAACGTCTCGGCCACGGGCCCGGGCCCGTAGATCGGGCCGCTCGGCACGCCCCGGACCTCGGTGGTGACCGGGCGCGACTGGAGCAGCCACAGCGCACCGTCGTGGGCGATGGCCCACTCGACGTCCTGGGGCCCGCCGAACACCTCGGCCACCTCGCCGGAGAGGTCGACCAGGCGGCGCAGGTGGTCGGTGCCGATCCGGGGGCCGTCGTTGGCGTCGAGCTCGAGGACCTTGCAGTTCACGGGGTCGAGCACGTAGCGGGCACCGTCGACCTCGCCGCTGACCAGCGGCTCCGGCCCACCCTCGACCACGGTGACGATCCGGCGGTCGGTGCGGCCGGTGACCGGGTCGATGCCGAACATCACGCCCCCGTAGCGGGGATCGATGAGCGGCTGGACGAGGACCGCGATGGGGTGCTCGGTGGCGTCGGCCCGCTCGCGGGAGTCGAGCACGGCAGAGACCGCGGCGACGAAGGCGTCGAAGCCGTCGATGCCGATGATCGACTCGAACTGGCCCGCCATCGACGACTCGGCCGAGTCCTCGACCACCGAGGAGCTGCGCGCCACCAGCGACCGCTCGTCGCCGCTCATCCGGTCGAACGCCTCGCGCACGGCCGGGTGGTCGGCCACCGTGGCGGTGCCGGCGTCGATCTCGTCGCAGAACGCCGTGGTCAGCACCACGCCGGGCAGGGTCGCGAGCCCGGCGTTGGCGGCCCGGGACAGCGCCGCGGCCTTGCCGCCGGTCAGCTCCGGGTCGGACGCGCGCTCGTCGGCCAGATCGACCACGGCGGGCCGGTCGGTCGGAGCCACGGATCCGCTTGCGACGACATCCATGTCCACCTGCCTGCTCACCTGCCCGTCCCCTCTCTTCGGCGCTTCATTAAACCCGCGCGCACCGTCAGGTCCCTCGCGCCATGGCCGGCTCCTCCGGTCCCCGGACCGGCAGGACCACCTTGAACCGGGT